>DATGIY010000252.1:0-2098 GCA_035295475.1 Terriglobales bacterium | reverse complement strand
GCCGTTTCTCCTGCTGCTGGCCGGTTTCCGCCAGATTAATCAGTTCCTGAATGCCGGGAACCGCGGGATCAATCGACTCCGCCTCTTTCAGCACGTGCAGGGCGGCAGTGAACTGACGTGAGGAAATCTGTTTGCGGGCTTCACCCAGAAACTTCTGCACTTGGAGCTGCTTATCGCGTTCCGCGATCTCGCGGCAAATGGCGGCATGCAACGAGCGTACCTCGGTGGAGTTTGCATCCATTTGCAAAGCCTCATTCACCGCCCGGCGCGCTTCGTCTAAGTCGCCGGCATCCTGCGCCATCTCCGCCTGCTCTAGCAGCTTCCGCAGTGTGTCCGCCCGGGCCTTGCTCTCGCGCACGGAGGCGTACAGTTGAGCGATTTCGGCATTGCCTTCGTCCAAGGCAACCGCCTGCTCCAGGTAAGCCTGAGCGGCGCCCAGGTCACCACCTGCCAGCGCCTTCTCTGCTTCGCGCTGCAACTCGCGCGCTTGTTCGCCCCGCTGCTGCCTCTGGATGTCCTGCTGAACTTCGCGGAGCAAGCTGGCAGCCCGGCCATTCTGACGATCGATTTTCAGCACCTGCAAAAGCTGCTCTTTCGCCCGGCTTAATTGCCCCTGTGCTCGCGCTGCCTGCGCAGCCTCCAGGTACTCCATGACGCGGTAGCGCTTCAGTTGCTCCTGGACATGGGTCAGATCGAAGGCCAGGTCCTCGGTGGCCTGGTATCGCTGTTCCCTGTCCTTGGCCAGCACCCGATGCACAATATCGTCCAGTTCCGCAGGGCAGTCGGGGAGAAACTCCACCAATGGCCGGGGTTCCTGGTGGATGATTTTCAAAAGAGTTTCGCCGGTATCCTTGCCTTCGAAAGGAAGGGTTGCAGTGAGGAGTTGATACAGCAGCACCCCCAGGGAAAAAATATCGCTGCGCGCATCTACGCTGCCGGCATTAATCTGCTCCGGCGACATGTATTGAATACTGCCCATGATCTGCCCCGGACGGGTCATGTTCTCTCCCCCGACGCGGGCGATGCCGAAGTCCACAATCTTGACGCCCCCGTCCTTGAGCAGCATGACGTTGGCCGGCTTAACATCGCGGTGAATGATGTGGCGCTGGTGGGCGTAGCCTAGTCCGTCGCAGATCTGAATGACGATGTTGAGCTTATCTTCCAGCAGAAGAGGCCGGCGGTTCTTGATGGCAGCTTCCAGGCTCTCCCCCTCCAGAAACTCCATCACCAGATAGGGATTGCCATCCTGCACCCCGAGATCGTAGATGGTCACTATGTTGGGGTGTTGGAGCTTTCCTGCGGACTGGGCCTCACGATAGAAACGCTGGAGTAGTTCGGGGTTCTCGGCGAAGCCCCCGGTCATCATTTTGATGGCAACTATGCGCCCGATGCCGGGATCGATGCCTTTGTAAATGACACCCATCCCTCCGCGCCCGATGACATCCAGGACGTCGTACTTTCCGAGTTTCTTGTGGCCGGTTGACATCAAACCCGAGTCTTGAGCCCAGCCGTCCTGCCGGAGATACAAGCGCCTCCAGCGGCCAGGGAGAGCTGGCAGACCCTGCAGAAATGTACTACTTAGTTACCTCAAATCCCACACCTCAGCCCCTTACCCCAAGCTGCAGGCACTACGTTACCACGTATTTTCGAGCCTCAATAGCGGTTTGGGCGGGAAAGGACCGTTTCCGGGTACCGCCCCCTCCCCCTCAAACGATCATAAAAGTCTCTCGTCCCACCCGCACGGAAGCCCCTGGGGGAATGGGGGTCTGACCGCGAATCTTGGCAAAGGTGCCATTCAGACTGCCGAGGTCTTCCAGGAAGTAGTCTTCGCCCCGCAGGTATACGCGAGCATGGGTCCGGCTCATAAGGCGGTCCTGGGAAAAGGTGTAATCGCCGGTGGTGCGGCCAAATCGAACTTCGTCCTTGTTAATAGGAAACCGACTCTGTTGCCCTGGATTATCGGCGTTGAGGCGAATGAATTCTGCGGGATATTGATTCAAGATTTGCCGGACATCACCCAGGGTTATAGCCACGGCGGCGGCGGCGGCCATAACATCCGGCTGGCTGTCAAAGCGGAAGAGCTGGCCACCCATTACGA
>DATGIY010000251.1:0-5179 GCA_035295475.1 Terriglobales bacterium | reverse complement strand
CGAAGTGACGGACGCGGTAATTGACTCCCCGCGGGCGGTCGTTTTCGACCAGGCGGAGAGCCGCCTGCACGTACAGAAAGCCATCTTGTTATTACTGCTGGGCGGCGGCATGAGTCGCTTCCCCAGAAGGAGCGCACATGCCTGAGAAAGTGGTGCTGGCCTACTCCGGCGGCCTGGATACGTCGATCATCATCCCCTGGCTGAAGGAAAACTATTCCTACGACGTGGTGGCGATGGTCGGCGATGTAGGCCAGGGGGACGACATTGAAGCGGTGGTGGAAAAGGCTTATGCCACCGGCGCCAGCAAAGTAGTGGTCGAGGATCTGCGCGAAGAGTTCCTCTCCGGCTACGTCTTCCCTGCCTTGAAGGCAGGGGCGGTATACGAACACAAGTACCTGCTGGGGACGTCGCTGGCACGGCCGGTGATCGCCAAGCACCAGGTGGAAGTGGCGTTGCGCGAGGGCGCGACGGCAGTAGCCCATGGCTGTACGGGCAAAGGGAACGACCAGGTGAGGTTCGAACTGGCGTACCAGGCGCTGGCGCCGCACCTCAAGGTGATCGCACCGTGGCGTGAGTGGGAGCTGAAATCGCGGGAAGATTGTCTGGATTACGCGGAACGGCATGGCATTCCGGTAGCCGCGAGCCGGGAGAAGATTCACAGCCGCGACCGGAATCTGTGGCACGTCTCGCACGAAGGCGGCGAACTGGAGGATGCGGGCAACGCGCCGCTGGACAGCACCTGGCAGTTGACGCGCTCGCCGCAAACCGCGCCGGACCGCGTGGAGCAGGTGGAGATCGGGTTCGAAAAAGGCGTTCCGGTGGCGGTAAACGGGCTGGAAATGGACCCGGTGTCGCTGCTCGAACTGCTCAACGAGATTGGCGGGCGCAACGCCATCGGACGCGTGGATTTGGTGGAGAACCGCTTCGTGGGGATCAAGTCGCGAGGCTGCTACGAGACACCCGGGGGCACGCTGCTGCTGACCGCGCACCGCGAACTGGAAGCGTTGTGCCTGGAACGCGAACTGATGCACTTCAAGCAGCAGATCGGGCTGAAGTATGCCGAACTGGCGTATTTCGGGTTGTGGTTCACGCCCTTGCGCGAGGCGCTGGATGCGTTTGTGGAAAGCACGCAGAAGGAGGTCACGGGCAGCGTGACCCTGAGCCTCTACAAGGGCAACATTGCGATTGCCAGCCGGCGCTCGGAGACTTCGCTTTATCGCACTGACCTGGCGGCATTCACCATGGGTGACAGCTATGACCAGAAAGACGCCGCCGGGTTCATTCGCATCCTGGGACTGCCTGCGCGGTCGCGGAGCCAGGCACGGCTGGAGGTGACGAAGTGAAGATGTGGGCGGGGCGGTTTCGCCAGCCCCTGGATGCCGGGTTCGAAAGCTGGCAGCGGTCGTTTCCCTTCGATCGCAGACTCCTGGGCCAGGAACTGGCAGCCAGCCAGGCGCATGCGCGCGCCCTGGAAAAAGCGGGGATGATTTCCCACGATGAGCTGCGAGCGATCGTCGCGGGCCTGGATCAGATTGCGGAAAAAGCCACAGCTTCGCCGGCATTCCTGGAGGATGAGAGCGCCGAAGATGTGCACCATTTCGTGGAAAAAAAGCTGGTCGAACTGATCGGGGAGACCGGCTACAAACTGCACAGCGGGCGCAGCCGCAATGAGCAGATCGCCACGGACCTGCGGCTCTACGTATTGCAGGCCATCGAGCAAGCCGAAAAGCAGGTGGGAGAACTGATCGGAGTGCTGCTGGCGCGGGCAGAGCAGGCAGGCGGCGCGGCCATGCCGGCGTACACCCATTGGCAACGAGCCGAACCGGTGCTGGTGGCACATTGGCTACTGGCATATGTGGAAATGCTGTTTCGCGATGTGGAGCGGCTGGCGGATTGCCGCAAAAGGGTGAACCTGTGCCCGCTGGGGTCGGGCGCGGTGGCGGGAGCCACCCTGCCACTCGACCGGGTCGAGATGGCGCAGCAATTGGGATTCGACGCGCCCACCGGCAACAGCCTCGATGCCACCTGCGACCGTGATTTCGCGCTGGAATTCGTGCAGGTGCTGCTGCAGCTCGGCCTTCACCTGAGCCGCTGGGCGGAGGAGATGCTGCTGTTCTCGACCCAGGAATACGGGTTCCTTGCGCTGCCGGAGCCATATTCCACCGGCAGCAGCGCGATGCCGCAGAAGAAAAATCCCGACTTGCTGGAGCTGGCGCGAGGAAAGGTGGGGCGGCTGGCAGGCAATTGCAACGCGCTGCTGGTGGTTTTGAAGGGGCTCCCCCTCGCCTACAACAAAGACCTGCAGGACACTCAGGAGCCGCTGTTCGATGCCGCGGAGACCATGCTTGCCCTACTGCCCCTGGTGACCGGCTGGATGCGGCAAGTGGAGTTCAACTACGCGCGCATGCAGGAGGCGGCACAATCGGGGTCGCTGAATGCCTGGGCGGCGGCTACCTACCTGGCGGAGCGGGGCGTGCCGTTTCGGATGGCGCACGAAAGAATCGGCAAAGCAGTCCAGTTCTCGCTTGAGAAAGGTTGCGAGCTGCAGGAATTATCGCTCGAGGAACTGCGGCAGTTCAGCCCGGAGTTCGAGCAGGATGTCTACGCGCGGCTGTCGGTGGAAAGCGTGCTGGCGCTCCACGATGTGTATGGCGGCACGGCACCGGCGCGGGTGAAGCAGGCGATCGGGGAGGGCAAGCGAAAACTGGCAAGCATGCGCGAGGCGACTCATGCGCACGCGTGATGCGGTGCTGGCAGACGCGCAGGCGATTCACGACCTGATCGCGGCGTATTCCGGCGACGGCACGCTGCTGCCCCGGCGACTGGCCGAGATTTGCGAGAACATCCGCGACTTTGTGGTCGCGGAAGAGGCGGGGCAGATCATCGGCTGCGGAGCGCTGCACCTTTATGGGCCGCACCTGGCGGAGGTGCGGTCGGTAGCGGTGTATCCGCAACACCGGGGCGGCGGCGCCGGCCGGCAGGTGGTGGAAGCGCTGTTGCGCGAAGCGGAGCGTCATCGGGTGAGCTGCGTGTGCCTGTTCACGCGCATTCCGGAGTTCTTTTCCCGCCTGGGATTCGCGGAGGCGCCGCGCGAGCACCTGCCGGACAAAGTCTACAAAGATTGCTGCAACTGCCCGCGGCTGCACTCCTGCGATGAGGTGCCCATGGTGCGAGGGCAAGCGCCAAAGTTTGCCATCCTGCCACGGCCGATGGTGACGGGGCAGTTCCCTGTTGCCGTCCGGCCGATGGACGGGGAATAGCAAGGTTTCAAGGTTTCAAGGTCGCGACGGCAAGCTGCAGATCGCCATCGGCAGGCATAGGCGTGGCGCCGGCTTGAGTGGCGACCCAGGCACCGATACGATTGGCGGTGTCATTCATTTCCCGCAAAGAAGCTCCACGCAAAAAGTAGTACACGAGAGTAGCGGTAAACGCATCGCCCGCACCTACGGTGTCTACCACGGGAACACGGAACCCGGGGTGCTCGTCGGCGCCTTGTTCGCCGAACAACAAGCTTCCGCGCTGGCCGCGAGTTACACACACCAACTTGAGTCCACAATGGGCGAGTAGAGCCTCGGCGGCGGCCCGCTCGCCTTTAAAGATTATGCCCAGCCGGTCGGCGACGATGGGCAACTCATCCTGATTCATCTTGATGATGGTGGCGAGGGGAAGCGATCCGGCGAGCACTTCCGCGGAATAAAACGGTGACCGCAGGTTGACGTCGAAAACCCGGAGCGCCTGTGCATTGGCGTGGCGAAGGAACTGCAAGATGGTGTCGCGGCTGACGGCGGAACGCTGCGCCAGCGAGCCGAAGCAAATCGCGTCCGCCTGCTCCGCCAACTGCTTCCAGGCAGGGGTCCACTGCAGAAAATCCCAGGCGACCGGCTGGGAAATCTGGAATTGCGGCTGGCCGGCGGGATCGACATGCACGTGCACGGTTCCGGTGGGGTGGATGGCGTCTTGCTGCAGGTATTCGGTGGAGCAGCCGACTTGGCGCAGCCTGGCGACAGCTTGACGGCCGAGATCGTCGTCGCCGCCAATACGGCTGGCCACAATGCCGCGGTCGCCGAGCAAATTGGCGAAGTAGGCGAAGTTGGCGGGAGCGCCCCCCAGCTGCGGACCGCCGGGCAGCAAATCCCATAAGAGCTCACCCAAGCCGACGATGGTGTGTTTAGGCTGCATGTGCCAAGCCTGGCTCAGAAGATTTTAAGGGCTGATCTTGTAATTCAGCGCGTCGGAAAAGGCACGCGCGCCATATTTCATGAAAAGGGACAATCGCGGCCAAGGCCGGGGATGGCCGGATGGCCGGGGGATGCCTGGAATGCGCCCCAGTCTTCGTTCTGGCCGTTGGTCACCTTGGCGAAGTGCAAACCCCGTAGCAAGCTAGAAGATGCTCCCGCGCCGTCCGAGCGGCGCGCATGCGGCAATGCGACGCATGAATCCGACCTCCTGGGGGCTATATGAAAGCGCTCCTTCTTAGAATGTGGCGGGATGATACGGCCACTGATCTCCTGGAATACACCGTGACTGCGGCCGTGCTAACTGCCATCCTGGTCATGATTAAGACGCTGAATATCCACGGCAGCGACCTGCTGGCGAATATAGGAATCAGGCTGGAAAAAATACGCTAGGCACGGCTTTTTTCCTGGAACGGGCAACGAAATTCCACCTGCCCGCAGGGATCCACGACTATTGGTTGGGTAGATTGCTTCGTTTCTGCTAGCATCTAGTGCTCCGAAAGGCGTGTTTCTGGCCCTGTTACATTTGTTTCTTTTTGAACGCGTGCGAAGTGGGTCCATCAAGCGCACGGTGATCGCTGGTCCCGGGTGATCTAATAGCGACAACCAGGTACGACCATGAAAACGACGCTCTGCCGAGATGGAGTAAGAGATCACTTCCTGAGCTTCGGGGAACGAATCAAGCGGCTAAGCAGCAAGCGGCGGGAATTAATTCGCCCGGTGCAGGAACATCCGCAGGATTATGTGCTGCTGGCAATCCGAGATGCGGCCAGCAAGCTGGGGACGGATCCGGCAACGTTGTTGCGCATCGTGCGCGGGCTGGGATTTGAAAATTACCGCGAATTCAGATCGTACTTACATGAACTGTCGATCGCCAGCGCCACGTCCCTGCAAAGCATGCAGTCCCACGCGGCCGCCGACTCCAGCATTTTTTCTCATGGCCG
>DATGIY010000250.1:0-5759 GCA_035295475.1 Terriglobales bacterium | reverse complement strand
CACCATGCTGGTGGATCCGGCCGATACGGTGGTCCTGCTGCCGGCGCGAACACGCTACGAGCAGCGCGGGGGCGGGACAGAAACCAGCACGGAGCGGCGCGTCATCTTCAGCCCTGAGATCCCTGGGCCGCGGCCGGGAGAAGCCCGGGATGAATGGGAAATTCCTGTGCTGGTGGCGCGCAAAATGCGGCCCGAAACCGCCGGCAGGATTTTCCCCTGGCGGGACACGCAGGATATCCGCGAGGAAATTGATCGCGTATGCCCGTCCTACAAAGGCATTGCGAATCTGCGCAAGCAGGGCGACAGCTTCCAGTACGGCGGCCGGCGACTGCTGGCAGACCGCTTCCTCACCGCCGACGGCAAAGGCCACTTCAGCGCGGTAGAACTTCCGGAGGAGAGAGTGCCGAAGGGAGGCTTCCTGTTGTCAACCCGCCGGGGGAAGCAGTTCAACAGCATGTTGCTGGCGGACAAGGACCCGCTCACTGGCGCTGCCCGCGATGCCATTTTCATATCCGCCGAGGATGCGGGCCGTTTGGGCCTGCATAACGGCGATGCCATCACGCTGCGCAACGAGTTGGGCGAACTGCACGGCCGGGTAAGGATCGATCGCATCAAGCCCGGTTGCCTGCAGGCACACTGGCCGGAGGCCAACGTACTGATTCCCGCTGGGCGTTTGGACCCCAGCGGGGTACCGGATTACAACGCCACCGTGGAACTGGTTGCCGCCGGTCATCGGGTAGAAGCGGCGGCGGCCGCGGACTAGTCCGTAAATGTCGCAACGTAAGTGCCTGTAAGAAATTCGCTGCTCAAAATTCCGCCTGTACAAGGAGCTTTCGATGAGCTCGGATCGCCTTCCTAACCGCTGGGGCATTGCCGTAGCAGCCGTGATCATGCAGATTTGTCTAGGCGCGGTATATGGCTGGAGTGTTTTCAAAATTCCCCTGATGCATGCCGAGCACTGGTCGGAAACGCAGGTGCAGCTGAACTTCACGCTGGCAATATTCTTTCTCGGCGTGGGCACGATCGTCGGCGGGTTGTGGCAGGACAAGGTAGGACCGAGGAAAGTGGCTACGGTGGCCGGACTCATTTACGGCATTGGCTACATGCTGGCGGGAGTCGCGGCTACGCAGCACTCGCTGAATGGACTGTACATCGCCTATGGTGTGCTCACCGGCATCGGTATGGGCATGGGATATATCTGTCCGGTGGCCACTCTGGTCAAGTGGTTTCCGGAGCGGCGCGGGCTGATGACGGGAGTGGCCGTGTGCGGCTATGGCGCGGGCGCTCTCATCATGAGCCCGGTGGCGGCGCGCGAAATCCTCGCCTATGGCGTGTCTACCACCTTTTGGAGCCTGGGAATCGTGTATCTGGTGCTGGTGATGGCGGCGGCGCAATTCTATGCCAATCCGCCGCAGGGATGGCGTCCGGAAGGCTGGGAGCCACGCTCGGCTGTTGCCAGAGCGGCCACGACCTATGACTACACAGTGCGGGAAGCGATGGCCACATGGCAATTCTGGCTGCTGTGGGCGATGCTGTTCCTCAACGTTTCCGCCGGGATCATGATCATCAGCCAGGCCTCGCCGATGGCCCAGCAGTTGGTGGGGATGACGCCCGTGGCGGCAGCCGGGATGGTGGGGCTCATCTCAATTTTCAACGGAACCGGGCGAGTGTTCTGGGCATGGATTTCCGATCACCTGGGGAGAGCGCGTGTGTATTTCCTTCTGTACGCAATCCAGGTGATCATCTTCTTTGCTCTGCCGCGAATTCACAATGTGACCTGGTTCAGCCTGGCTTTCGCGCTGATCGGGCTGTGCTATGGCGGCGGCTTTGGCACCATGCCATCATTCACGGCTGATTTTTTTGGCGCCAAGTTTATGGGCGGCATTTACGGCATCATCCTGCTGGCCTGGGGAGCGGCAGCGATTCCTTCGCCCATTATGATTGCCCGCCTGCACCAGGCTACGGGGCGATTCGATACCGCTGTCTATGTGATAGCCGTTGTCATGCTGGTCTCTTTAGTGCTTCCGTTGATCGCGCGCCGCCCAAACAAGGTGCCGCTTTCGGCCGGAATATCCTCTGCCGGCGCGGCCTGATCGCCGCTAACGAAAGGAGCGGCGAGCTGGCGACCTATAATTCCTAAGCATGACTGTGCCTTCGCAGCCGCCGGCTGCGCCAGAGTATTTGGCAACCGAGCGGCTGCGCGCCTACCGCCTCCGCCCAGAGCATTTTTCCCTGTTGCTGGCGATGCATCAGGATGCGGCGACCATGGCTACGCTGGGAGGAGTCCGCTCGGAACAACAGACGCGTGATTACCTGCAGCGCTTTCTCGTTCATTGGGAGGAGAACGGGTTTGGGATGTGGCTGCTCTACGATCGTGCGCAGCAGTTCGTGGGCCGCGCCGCGCTGCGCCGGTTGGAACTGGGCGGGCAGATGGAAGTTGAGGTTGGTTGCGCGCTATTGGCGCCGTACTGGCGCCAGGGGCTGGCTTCCGAGATCGTGGGCGCGCTAGTCAGGATGGCGTTTGAGCGATTGCATCTCCCCGACCTGGTCGGTTTTGCGTTGCCGGACAACCGCGCGTCCATTCGCATCCTGGAGAAACTCGGGTTTCAGTATGAGAAAGACATTGAATACGCCGGGCGGCGTCATGTTCTTTATCGCCTGCGCTGTAAACGGCCGCACCCTCAGCGAAGCCCCGAACCGTAAGGCTAGATACTACTGCTGAAACCGGCACTCCGCTGCCGCTATGGAGCGGAGTGCCGGCCGGCGCTACTGCTCGAGAACATTCAAGGTATTGCTGCCGTCATCCACGAAATACACGTGACCAGAAAGCGCGATCAATCCGAACAAGGTGCCCGCTCCAGGAGGTGGTCCGCCGGTGTTATCCACCAGTTTCTTGGCCACTTGCGCGCCGCCGGGGGTCACTTCGACGAGCTTGCCGTTATTGCCATTGGCGGCGATGAGATTGCCGTTGGGCGCCAGCGTAAGACCCAGAGGATCATTGAGAGCGCCATTTTGAGATATGGTCTTGCCAATTCCGGCGCTGGTAAGGCGGAAGGCAGGATTGGAGATGGCCGCAATGCGGTTGCTCAAACTGTCGGCGACGTACAGGTGCTGGGCAGAACTATCGAGAGCCAAGCCGGTCGGGCCGATGACCAGAGCCGCGGGATCAGTACGAGTAGGAAAGCCCGAGCCGACAATCGTGCTCAGGAGCAAGTGCGGCATCTGGCTTTTAGAGGCGCTGAGCAGGAAGCGTACGACCGTGCCCTGATTCACTACCGAGCCATTGCCGGCCACGGTGCCATTCAGAACGTTCGTGAAAAACAATTCCACCAGTTTCCCGGCATCCAGGGCTGTCATATCCCACGGACCGTTGATGGGAGATCCAGAGAACGTTTCTACGACATGTCCATGACTGTTCAGCACCAGCAGGCAGCCGGCACTGGCTGTCGCGGAGGTGCCATCGGTAGTGGGCAGGCTGCCGACGATCACCCACCCCGTGCGCAGGACCACCAGAGCAGTTGTCAGGCCAACGCCACCCGGACAGGGACCCGGCAGTTTGGCGGCGTTTATCTGGGCAAAGAGGTGGAAAGCTCCGTTGGTTGCGATATCCACAATAGTCGTGCCCGTACCCTGCAGATTGGCGCTGTTATTGAAGTTGCTGATCAGTATGTGTCCCTGAACCAGATTGCCGGTGCTCACCGGTACGCGGGCAACTCCGTAGGGATTCACATCACCATTGGTCGGCACAGTGGAGCTGACGACATCCACATCGTTGAGGGGTGTAATAAAAGGTGAGGAGGCAGCAAAAACAACACCAACCGTAGCTAAAGTGAAAATTAGAAGCGTGGCACAAATGAGCAGGGCGCGCTGCGAGGGAGGATTTGATCCGTTCATGACTTCTCCTTGCGACGGCGTACTTTATTGGAGTCCGATACGCTGTGTCCGGGAGATTCAGACCACGCAGCAGAAAAAAGGTTACATCCTATTTTGCGGACGCAAGAAGGATGGCTTGCAGGCTGAGAAGAAGGGATTAAAAAGATTAAGAAAACAGACTAAAAACCCCAATATTCCGAGGCCGTGTTTCGAAACTCAGACACCTACCATAGCACTCATGTCGGCAGAAGGCGCGTAGCTGCGGGCCAGAACAGGCCGGGACCGGCTGGGGGGCGGGGAGACATACGGCGTCAACATTTCGCGGATACGGGCCCGGGCGCGAAACAAACGCGCTTTGACCGTGCCCACGGTAATCCGCAAAATCTCCGCCGTTTGCTGTGCGGACATGCCTTCGACGTCGCGCAACAGGAAGACGGCGCGCAAACGGGGGCGTAGCCGCTGAATCGCGCGGGTTAGCGCTTTGCGCAATTCACGCTCACTGCAGACTTCCTCCGGCGTGGCGGAAGGGCTGGGGACTTGCAGCTCAAAGGTCTGATCTTCGTCGAAGCCAGTGAATTCAAGCGGAGTAGTGGGAAATTTCTGCCGCTGTCGAATGCGGCCCAAAGCCTCATTGACTGCGATACGAATCAGCCAGGTGCCAAAGGTGGATCGACCTTCGAATCCGCTGATGTTACAGAAGGCCTTGACGAATGCCTCCTGGACCACGTCTTCCGCTTCCTGCGGGCTTTCTGTCATGTGGCGGACCACGCGAAAGACCTGCCGGTCGTAGCGTTTGACCAGCTCGCCAAAGGCCTCTACATTGCCCAGGCGGGCGGCACTGACTAACATGAGCTCGATGTTGTGTTCTCTAGCGGCCACTGGCAACGCCGTTGCCATAGGTCCCACCTCGGATCGCGTAATCGCACAGTCGCCCGGCGGTGACAATCCCCGCCCGCAGCCCGTCTGTGCCTTCTAATGCCGCAGTTAATGAATAGAACGAGAGGGACCGCGGTTTTCATCCCCCACTGCGCAAAAATGGCTGTTGATTTTCTCGGAACGAAACACGAAGGGGGTGAACCAGCTAAGACAAGGGGTGGGGCCTATAGTGAGCGAACCAATTCGTTGGCAATATTGCGAGTCGTGTTCGAATTTCCCACTACGACTACTCCCAACCCATTATCGGCAAAGGAGGTAACTAAAACTCCCGCATCGCTCTCCTGGTGGAGGCGGGCAGCCAGAGTAGCTTCGGACGGCAGGGAGTTGGAGGGTAGGTCCTGGCGGCGCATAAGGAAGACTGAAAATTGCTGTAAACCATTGCCGTACACGAGATGCAAGGCCGGCGCCTGCAACAGCCCGCATACTCGCGCCTTCTGCAAGGAAAGGCCAGCCAGAGTCCGCGGTACTTGGGGGAGAGAAACGGTGCGGCGGGCAAGGTCGGAAATTTCATTCGCAGTCGTGTGCCAGTGCCGAGGCTCGTGCATGACCACTTCGCTGGTGTGGTCTTCCACCGCATCCTGGCACAGCAGATGCATGGGATCGCCGGCGGTGAAGCGGGTGAGCGCGAAGGCGCACAGCAAAACTACTGCCGCAGTTCCAGCCAGGGCCGGCCAGCGCCACTGTCGCGGAGCAAAGATCAGCCGCCATGAGCGCTTATCATCCAGGGCTTTCCCAACCCGGTCGAGCAGCTGATCTACGGGTGGAACTTCGCGATTGACAGCCGCTATCAGCAGCCGATCGAATTCATATTCCTGCTGCAGCTTGGCGCGGCAGGCGGCGCACGACTCCAGATGCAACCCCAGTTCGTGCTGGGTGGCGGAGTCCAGGCAGTCAGCAAATTGGGGCGTCAGCAGCCCTTCGGCTTCATGGCAGCGCATAATTTTTGTTCC
>DATGIY010000249.1:0-2850 GCA_035295475.1 Terriglobales bacterium | reverse complement strand
CATATGCGGGATCCTTCGGGCCTAAAGGCTCTCGGGATGACGCCCTTCCGCGAAGAGCGATCACCGGGCGAGCCTTCGCGCACCACACAAGTGTGTCTGCTAAAATTGCACGTTCTTCTTCCGCATGCGCCGGCTCCGCATCTCCGCCATTTCCTATCTCAACACGGCTCCGCTGATGTGGGATTTCGATCACGGCGAGGCGGCCAAGGACTTCGACATCTTCTATAGCGTGCCGTCCTCCTGCGCGGCCGCTCTGCGCGAGGGCACGGGCGATATCGGCATTATTCCCGCCATCGCCTACAA
This sequence comes from Terriglobales bacterium, assembly GCA_035295475.1. Classification (GTDB taxonomy): domain Bacteria; phylum Acidobacteriota; class Terriglobia; order Terriglobales; family Acidobacteriaceae; genus JAICWP01. The sequence goes on along the minus strand of DATGIY010000249.1, from coordinate 2,547 downwards.
CAGCATTCCGGGGCTGGTCATAATTCCGGAGGTGGCGATAGCCGCCCGCGGTCCCGTGCGCTCCATTCTGTTGATCAGCAAAGTTCCCCGGGAGAAGATTCGCACCATCGCCACCGACAACTCTTCCATGACTTCGGTGGCGCTCACCCGCGTACTGTTCCATAAATGGTGGGGAGCAGGGAGGGAGTTCCGTTCCCTGCCGCCCGACCTGCCGGTGATGCTGGGCCAATGCGACGCGGCGCTCATTATCGGCGATCCCGCGCTGAAGATGGATCGCTCCCGATACCAGGTTCTCGATTTGGCGGAAGAATGGCGGCGCCTGTCGGGCCAGTCCTTCGTCTTCGCCTTCTGGGCGGTGCGCCAGGCGGCGCTCGAGGAAATGCGCCCGGGACTGGATCTAGCGGCCATTTTCCAAGCCTCCCGCGATCACGGGCTACAGCCGGCAGCCCTGGAGCAGATTGGGCGGGAGTGGTCGGCCCGGCTGGGAATCACCCCGGCAGAGGTGCAGGATTACCTCACCAGGAACATCTATTACCAGCTCGACCGGGATTGCCTGGAGGGCATGGACTTGTTCTTCCAGTATGCCGCGGAATGCGGAGCCGTCGAGCAGGTCCGCCCCCTCGATTTCCTGCCGCCTGTGGCCGCCCTAAGCAGTCGACGGCGCGCCTGAAGCCCGATTTGGCACCGCTTCTGAGTATCTCCAGAGGTAGATAATGCTTCTAATCAGCTGTTAGCGAGTAGTGTCCGAGCACAAGCTTCGCAGGGGCGCCTCAGGCCCGCCATGCGCAATCTGCTGATATCAGTTCTCCTGGTCAACCCGGTATGGACGTGGCTGCACCGCCTAGGCGGCCCGGGGCTAATCCTGCTGGGTTTGGCCGATAACTCTCTGATTCCCCTGCCCGGCAGCGTTGATGTTTTCGTGATCCTGCTCTCCGCCCATCGGCGAGGGTGGTGGCCCTACTATGCCTTCATGGCCACTGTTGGGGGGGTGCTGGGCGGTTATCTGACCTACCGGCTGGCGGAAAAAGGCGGCGAGGAGACGCTAGAGAAAAAGGTCGGAAAGCAGCGCGCCGAAAAAGTCTACAAACGATTCGAAAAACGCGGCTTCATCACCGTGTTTATTGGCTCCATCCTGCCACCTCCGTTTCCCATGGTTCCCTTTCTGATGGCGGCGGGTGTGCTGCAGTACCCGCGGAGGAAATTTCTCTCGGCGCTGACAACGGGGCGGGGCGTGCGCTATTTCGCCGTCGCTTTTGTCGGGCACGTCTACGGCAAGGTGATTATCAGTGGACTCTCGCAGTATTACCAGCCAGTGCTGTACGGCCTGATCGCCGCCGGCGTGGCCGGCGGCATTGCTGCCATCCTTTATTTCAAGTGGTACCGCCCCAAAATTCAGCGCCAAGAACGGCAAAGGGGCGAAAAGGTGGAGGAGTTTCCCCTTCCGGGAAAGAGACGGCAGAAGCCTTCAGGACGGCAGAGGGCGTGAAAACCAAGCAGTTAGCAGTTAGCAATTGGCAATTGGCATTTAGCCAGCCATGGTTCTCTTCGGGAACGCCTCTACCCCGCACTGGCCAAATGCTAAGTGCTAAATGCTAACTGCTCGGCTAAGCTCAACCTGAAGACGGCTGGGCAATTGCATTACAATAATTGACTGCTGCAACATGTCCCTCACCAAAGCCCAAGCTCTCGATCTGTTCCGCTCCGACGATCTGATCGGCATTGGCATGGAAGCCGATGCTGTGCGCCGCAAGCTGCACCCGGAAGGTGTAGTCACCTACATCATTGATCGCAACATCAATTACACCAATTTCTGCACCGAGTACTGCACTTTCTGCGCTTTCTATCGCCCGCTGAAAGGCCCCAAAGCCGTAGAGGGCTACATCCTGGATTTCGACACCATTTACGAAAAAATCCGGGAAACGGTGGAATTGGGCGGCACGGGCGTGCTCATGCAGGGCGGACTGCATCCTGACCTGAAAATCGAGTGGCATGAGAAGATGCTGTGCGGCATAAAACAGCGCTTTCCCAAGGTGCATCTGCACTGCTATTCCGCATCGGAGATTATCGCCATCGCCGAATACAGCGGGCTAACCATTCGCGACACGATAGTTCGCCTGCGCGAAGCCGGCCTGGATTCCATTCCCGGCGGCGGCGCGGAAATACTGGACGATGAGGTGCGCTACAAAATCGCCCGCCTGAAGTGCCTGACCGACGACTGGCTCAACGTGCATCGTACCGCGCACCAGTTGGGCATGCGCACCACCGCCACTATGATGTTCGGCTGCGGCGAAAACTACGAGCACCGCGTCAACCACCTGCGGCGGCTCTATGAATTGCAGGAGGAAACCGGCGGCTTTACCGCCTTCATTCCCTGGAGCTTTCAGCCGGCCAACACGGCGCTAGGCGGACGGCACTGGGATGAGGCTACATCTGTGGAATATCTCAAGACGCTGGCCATCTCACGGCTTTATCTATCGAATTTCCTCAATGTGCAGTCGAGCTGGGTGACGCAGGGGCTGAAAGTGTGCCAGCTCGGGCTGCGTTTCG
>DATGIY010000248.1:0-3439 GCA_035295475.1 Terriglobales bacterium | reverse complement strand
CGCTCTGAATCCGGGACCGGGAATCGACTATGTGACGCCCGATGCGGAGCGAGTGACCGCATTTCAAAACATTCTCCGAAGTTCCGGGATTCCCGCGTATGTGCGGCGCCCGCGAGGCCGGGACATTTTTGCCGCCTGCGGGCAGCTCAAGCGTACGGTTGAGATTGCCACAGCGCCGTCGCCGTCGATTCCATCGCCTTAGTCGGAGCGGAAGCGGCGGCCGGCAACTCAACCCGGAGGACGATGGCGCCACCATCGCGGTGTTCGTGGGCGATTTGACCGCGATGCTCGTGCAGAATGCCCTGACATGCGCTCAGTCCCAACCCTTCCTCGAAATCGGCCGAAGAAGTAGCATCCGGGGCTTCAGGGAAAGCTTCGGTCGCGATTTGAAGCACGCAGAGGCCGGCTTGCCGCTCGGTGCTGACGGTCACGACTCTTCCCCCGCGCTCACTCAGCAGGTGCAGGCTGTTGGCGACAAGTTGCACGCAAACGTGCAACAGCTGGTTGGAATCTCCCAGCACCTTTGGCAAGGTGGGATCGAACTGAGTGCGGACTTCAATCCCAAGCGCCTCCCATTGAGGCTGGGCCAGTTTCACGGCGGTGCGCGCCAATGTGCTGAGATCCAAAGGGGTCTTGGGAGCGGGCCCCTGCCGGGCAAAGCTAATCAGGCTGGCCACCAGCGATTTGGTGCGGCGTACGTATTGGCCAATCTTTGCCGCCAGAGGCTGTTGCTCTTTGTTCAGAGCCGTGCTCAGCAACATATCGGAATAACCCAGCATGGCAGTGATCGGATTATTGAGTTCGTGTGCTGCGCCCCCGACCAACTGTCCGATGGAGGCAAGTTTTTCGGACTGTAGAATTTGCGCCTGCAGCCTTTTCAAATTGTCGAACGAGTCCCGGGACTGGTTCAGCAACCGGATCAATTCCCGGTCGAGCAGGTGCTGCCGGAGGAAGACCATGATGCCCATACAGAAAGCGGCCAGCAGCGTCAGCCCCAGCCGGAAGACACGGACGCGGGAAGGAATGTGTGCGTCCGATATCGCCCACGCCGCGAATAATGGCAGGGAGAACACTGCGATCATGCTGCAACGCGCCACCCAGACACCATACACGGTGGAGCCTTCCGAGACCTCCGTTTCGGGCTTTTCCAACTTTGTGCTGAGTCCGATCCAAGTGAGGCAAGCCATGGCTGCGACCAGGGGAATGTCATAAAGGCTGCCGCTGTAGTACGCCTTTCGGGCAATCGCCCAATTTGCGAACGTGGATCCGGCCGAATAGCAGAGAATCGTGCCCAACAGCGCCGCATAGAACTTTCTCCATTGGCCTTGGCTTGCGACCAAAGAGGCGAACAAGCCGAGCAGCAGTGCCACTTTCTCGGCGAGATAGACGTAATTCAGGTTGTGGTTATATGCCGGCACGTCAGCGATGACGTATTGCCAGGGCATGACGATCAAAACGTAGAGATAGAACCACCAGACCAGCAACAGCGCGAAGTCAAGGCGTCCAACGCGTGCAGAGTACTCGTCGCGCGGAACATGTGCTCGCAGAGCCAGCGCGCTCATGATCGGAACCATGTGCAGGAAGAGGACTACGTCCCAAGTGCAAAGGTCGGGTACATCGCGACGCAGAATGATCTCGTAGTAAGTCCAAAACAGCTGGTACGAAAGCCAAAACGCAATGCCGAGGGTGTTGAGCGACCAGAAAAGTCGCATGCGCCCCCGGGTCCGCAGGGCCAGGGGAACGAATGCGGCGGCACCGGAAACCAGGAGCAGGCACTGAATGGTGTCGCTCAGCGCTGTTAAGCCAAACGAGCGCGGCAGGAACAAAGCCGCCAAGACCAAAACCGCCAATATGCCGGCGACTGCCCCTAACCAGAATTTGGACCGCTTGCCCACAAACACTCCTTCAGAGCCCATTCTAGACGGGAAAAAGGCGCGATTATGGTTACGGTAGTAACCTGTTGGGGGGCTTAAGAGGGAAAATCCCTAACTGGCCTGAAATGCGGCGCCCGAGTCCTAACTTGCCCCTAAGCATTTCTTATTCAATAATATGCAGCAGCCGCCACGTTCGTGGAAGACGGACTCAATTTGAATTCTCGCGTTGAGCGTTATCGACAGTCTTGGAGACTGAGGATCCCCCCGGATCCCGGCGAGACGCGCCGGATCGAGCGGTGGCTGGCTACCGCTCGTGTGTTTCTGGCGGTCTCGACGTTGGTTGCGATCGGAATGGTTCCCTCCGAACTGGGCCATTCGTGGGCGGCTTACGGCCTCTTCGTCTTTTACATGGCCAACGGGATTCTCATCCTGATGCTGCTGCGGCGCCGGCAGCAATCCACGGCTGCATTTCGCTTCCTGGTCCATGCCGGCGATATCGTCTGGCCCGCAGTGATTTCCATCTTTGCGGAAGGCCCGCGCACTCCGTTTTTCCTGTTCTTCTTCTTCGTACTGGCAGCTGCGGCATATCGCTGGGGTTTATGGGAGACGCTGGGCACGGCCGTCGCCGAGGCGGCGTTGCTGTGGATCGAAAGTTTCATTGTTCTGCATGTCTGGCCGCAGGGATCCCTGCCGTTGCGGGCATTAACCGGTCTGCATATTAATGTCACCGAGTTTGAGCCGCAGCGACTTTTCATGCTCTCGATCTATCTGATCGTGATGGGTCTGTTGTTGGGTTACCTCGCCGAGCAGCAGAAGCATCTGCGCGCGGAGAAGGCAGTCGTCACCGGGACTTTGTCCAAGATTCGTGTCGAAGCCGGATTGACCGGGACCATGGAGCAGATCTTCCACGAACTGATGTCCATGTACGGCGCGTCCCGAGCAATTGTGGCCTCGCAGGAAATCCACAGCGAACGCGTCTTTGTCGGAGAACTCGACGAAGCCCCGGCCAGCGGTGTGGCAGAGTTCCGGTGGCTTGAATCCGCAGTGCGAGACGCGAAAACATATCTGGACGATTTTCCTGGGCAAGTCTGCTACGCCGCAATGAAGCGAGATCGTTGGTCGAGTTTAGCGCTGGACCAGACCGGGCACGCGGTACCGGTGACGAATCTCGCCCCGATTTCGCAGCTGCGGCAAGTGCAGGAGTTCGACTCGATGATCACCGTCGCGTTTCTACTGGGAACGGACTGGCGAGGCCGGATATTCCTGTTCAACCCGAGGTGGCGCGGCGAAAAGCAGGAGGAGCTTCGCTTTCTAATGGATTTGGTCCGGCAAGTTGGACCGGCGGTGTACAACGTTTATTTGCTGCACCGGTTGCGGCGACGAGCATCGGCGGCCGAGAGAGCGCGCTTCGCGCGCGAATTGCACGACGGCGCGGTGCAGTCGTTGATTGCCGTTGAAATGCAGGTGGACGTGCTGCGCCGCCAGGCCGAGGCCAACCGTCCGATCGATGGAGAACTGGGCCGCATCCAGGGCCTGCTGCGGGAAGAAGTTTTGAAATTGCGGGA
>DATGIY010000247.1:0-4876 GCA_035295475.1 Terriglobales bacterium | reverse complement strand
AAGGGCCGATATGTTTACTACCACTGCTCGAATGGACGCGGAAAATGCGATTTGCCGTATATGCGCGAAGAATACGTATCGGAACAGATGGGCGAATTGCTGAAGCAGATCTACGTACCGGAAACCATTGCTCGCACAATCGTCGACTCTCTGAGCTCGGACCTGGACCGAGCGAATATCCAGCGCCAGGAACAGATCGCAGGCCTAAAGCAGCGGCTCGCCGCACTGCGCACGCGCATGGACACCCTTTATGAGGACAAGCAGGACGGCAAGATCACGGAAGAATTCTGGACGCGCAAACAGGCCGAGTATTCCGACCAGGAGCGCAGCCTCGAAGCCGCGCTGTCGAGCCTGGACACACCCCTCTCACCCGCCCACGTGCTGAACGTTCAGCGCATTTTCGAACTCGCGAACCGAGCGCATTTTCTGTATCTTACGAGGAATTCAACGGAACGAGGCGAATTGCTGAAATCGGTACTTTCGAACTGCGCAACTGACGGCGTAAGTCTCTGGCCTGCTTACAGAAAGCCCTTCGATTTGATCTTTGCAAGGGCCAAAAATGAAGAATGGCGGAGGCAGAGGGATTCGAACTTGAGCCGTTTTGCGGGCGTGAGCGAGTCACCGCAGGTGACGAGCGGAAGCCCGCTGGCGAAATCCTGAGCACAGCGAAGGACCTTTTAAAAACAGTGGCGGAGGGAGAGGGATTCGAACCCCCGGTACCCTTTCGGGCACAGCGGTTTTCAAGACCGCCCGTTTCGACCGCTCACGCATCCCTCCGGACGTGTCTTTTCATGCAGTTTACCAGCATCCCCACAACGACGGGGTGGTGCAGACCCTGCCCTAGCGGAGCCGAAGGGGCGGGTGGCGGGTGGCCCAGGTTCGCGCCCGCTTTATGGGCGCTAACGCTTCGCGCTTGGCAGCGGAAGAATGGTTACCGCAAATATGTCTTTGGCACCAAAGCCGACAAGGTTGAAGGACACTTCTTGCGGTACATGAAGGAATACGCGACACTCAGCGGACAGGATCCTAGGCGTTGGTGGTTACATAAATGCCGGGATACATTTGCCAGCTGGTGTCTTCGGCGCAAGATTGATCTAAGAACAATTCAGGCATGGCTTGGCCACGCGTCAATTGCTATGACAGCTCGTCACCTTGCGACCTTGCCCGATCCGGAGCAACACCAAAAAATCCAAGCACTCGCTCATATGCTGTCGATCGTGAAGCGGAATGAGCCCGCATCGATATAACCGAGATTGCTAGAGCGCCTGTACGAGCCACATGCTACGCGATCAGGCCGTGCGGATACGGTCAACTTCCGGATCGCCGACTATGCACGAACTGGGTCGGTTTACCGCTACGGGGTGCCCGCATCGAAGGCGACCAGGCGCCGATTGTTGCGTACCCAGCTTTGACCTATACTGATCGCCGCCAAGGAGAAGGAGGTCCGAATGAACCGCCGCGCTTTTATCCAGGTTGCAGCTGTTTCAGGTATGGGGTCGGTCATTCCAGTCCAAGCTTGGACGCAAGTGGCACCAGAAAAACCCAAGACTGCAAAGGTCCCGACCGGCCAGGACCGCCTCAATGAGCGGCACAACATTGGAGTAAGCGACACAACTTTTAAAGTGCTCAGCAACGAGACCGGCGGAAACCTGTTTGTAATGGAGCAGAATAATCATAAGAAAGGTGGACCGCCGAGGCATCTCCATTACAACGAAGAGGAATATTTCTACGTAATCGAAGGGAACTACATCATTGAGGTCGATACCGATCGCTTCGAATTTAGGCAGTGGTGATTCTTTGCTTGCGCCTCGCAAGGTTCCGCATGCGTGGGCATTTGTGGGCGACGATAAGGGACGCCTTCTCATCTCCTTCGCACCCGCCAACAAGATGGAAGCATATTTCAGGCTCATAAACCGTATACGCGCTGCTCACACCTATGCCGATCCCAACAACAAGCAACAGGCGGATCTGATGCGACAGTACGGCATGGAGCTAATTGGACCGCCGCTGAAAGTCGGCTAAGCGTTGTGCTAGAGGCGCGGTCACTTAGGCGAAGTCACATCATCCGCAGACATGCCGCCTATAATTCGCCACCCGGATTTGGATCGCAGCCACGTGTGCGCTAGTCGGGATGTGCGAGTCACACCATTGCGTGTGATTGATGCGCGATAGAACGTAATCACGATGTTCTTCCCGTACTCTCGCACGGACAACGGCGCAAGCTTGTACTCGGAAACCGGAGCGAAGGTAGATGCGATCTTGTCCTTACCCGACGGATTTGCTTCAAAGCGAGGCCAGCCCACGAAACGCTCATCCCAGAGAGCAAGATACGCGGTCTTCTGGTTATCGTGCAGCAGCCGCCAGTAGGTTTCTTCCTGTTGCCATACGGCTTTCTCGCTGCGCGTCTGCTGTCCAGCCGCGACAGCGCAGAAAATCAAGCAGACGAGGATAGCTTTTATCATCAACCGACCTTACCGCATTGCCGAGAGGCAAGCAATATTCACTTGGCGGGTGGCCCAGGTTCGCGCCCGCTTTTTGGGCGCTAACCTGCGATCAGCCGCGTAGCCACAGCGCTATCGGACCCACAGCTCCCTTCACAGCAGTCCCAGGTGGTCGGGATACTTGGTCTGCAACGAGCTCACCAGCAGCTCAAAGCGCGGATCAGGGCGCAGGTTCTTCAGGCAGGGATCGCGCATAAAGAATGGCCAGCAGGCAAAGCCGGTATCGACGCTGCGTTCCAGCCACTGAAATCCCAGATCGGTGTAGCCCAGCAGCGCATGGATGCACGCGATCTGGTAGTAGTTGTGGTGGGCGTGGCCGAAGGTTTGGGGATTCTCGCACGCCTGGCTCACGCACTGCAGCGCCTGCGCGTTCTTGCCCAGCATGGCATGCAGAAGACCTTCCAGGCTGATGATCAGCGGGTCGCGGGGCATGCGGGCTATCGCATCATCCAGCAGCTCGGCCGCCTGCTCCCAGTCGCCGCACATCATCGCCGGTTGCGGCGCAAAGTAGACGGCGTACTTGTTTTCCGGATTCTCCGCCCGCCATCTCTCCACTTCTTCCCGCGCGCGTTCGTAATCGCCGCTCCACAAATAGACCTGGGCGATGCTGGAGCTGGCTCTTTTCCCCGGCTGGAACGGCTTTCCCCTTTCGTACATATTGCGGGCGTGATCGAGCAGGCCAACGTGGGCCAGGATGGTTCCCAGGCGGTTGTAGGCGTGCGGCAGGTTCTTCTGCAGCGCGAGCGCCCGTTTCAATTCCGCTATGGCTTCCAGATGCTGAAAATTCTTCATCGGCCCCCAGAGCAGAAAAGCATTGGCGACGTGCGCTTCGGCCAGGTCAGGGTCCAGCTCCAGGGCGCGCTGGCAGTGAAATTCCGCCTTGTCCAGCCAGGCTCGGCTGGGATCGAATTCAAAATGGCGCATCGCGCTCACCTGCGACAACGTGGCATGCGCCAGCGCAAAGCCGGGATCGCGCGTTACCGCCTGCGTCAGGTGCTGGATGGCTTCGATCAGCTGCCGCGGATCGCCGGAGGAACTGCGCCGGTATCCCTGGATGAATTCCGCGTACGCCAGCGGATCGCGGCTGTAGCGCGGACGGGCTTCGGCGCCGGGCACGCGCAGCGGCCGCTTCAGCTCTCTGGCCGTGTGATTGGCGATTTCATTGATGTGCTGAAACGGCCGCCTTACATCAAAAGGAAAGTTTTTTACGAAGCAAGAGCTTTCCGCCTGCGCATCGAAAAGCTCCGCTGACAACCGCGCTTCCGGCCCCGAAGCCTGGATCGCGCCCTGGAGCACAAAACGGACGCCCAGGCGGGAAGCCGTTTCCTGCGGCGTGGCGCCGGCGGGCGCGTTGGCAGAGGCCGATACCGGCAGCACGTCCATTCCTTCCATGTTCGCCAGGCGCGCCGTAAGCGCATCCGCAAAGGCGAGGTCGAATCCCGGCGTGGTGTGCTCGCCGCTTACTCTTGGCAAGAGCACCGCCAGAGCTGGCCGCTCCGCGCGCCAGGACGAATCGAGCCCTCTTGCCGCCGGCACGTTTGCTTCTTCTTCCAGGCTTTTCGTCGGGTACAGCGGACCGATCACGCGAATGGGTCCGACGAAGCGGTAGCCTTTGCCGATCACCGTTTCCAGGAAACGAGGTCTGGCTGCGTCATCGCCCAGGGCGCGGCGGATTTTCCGCACCAGGTTGTTGAGGTTTCGTTCCGTGTCGATCAACGAATCCGATTGCCACAGTTTGCTGACTACATCCTCGCGAGAAACCAGTTGCTCCCGCCGCCCCACCAGAAAAATCAGCAGTTCCATGGGCTTCTTCTCGAGCTTCACCCGGCGGCCGCCGCGGCGCAATTCGTAACGCCCCAGGTCAAGTTCCATCTCGCCCCGCTTTAATCCCTCAAGGGAACGCTTTTTGGTGGATAAACCCATGGTTATCAGCGCGGTAAAAAGATACACGAAAAATACACAAAAGTTATCTCGGGCTTATTGAATCCCCGCCCGGTTAGGGCCATAGTGCTTCCTCAACTGGCAGCGCTGCAAGGAAAGGAGAAACTTTATGAAGCGTAACCTGTGCCTGGGGCTGGTTTTAGCGTTACTGGCAGGAGTCTGGTGGGTGAGACATTCCAAGAGCGTGCTGGCGGCCCCGCCGGCAGAAAAAAACATTTACACCCCCGATACGGTGCAATACGGTCCGGTGCCCGCGTTTATTCCCGCGGGGGCGCAACTGGCGGTGCTGGAAGGCAATCCCATGGCTTCCAGCGGCGACTACACAGTACGGCTAAAGATGCCCGACGGATACCGCATCCCGCCCCATTGGCATCCCAAGCGCGAAAACGTGACGGTGATCTCCGGCACCTTCAAAGTCGGAATGGGAGATCATT
>DATGIY010000246.1:0-4419 GCA_035295475.1 Terriglobales bacterium | reverse complement strand
TGTGCAGTTTTTCTTCCTCGGTGTAGCCCTGCAGTTCGATAATCTCCATGCGGTCGCGCAGCGGCTCCGCCACCGGATCGAGCACGTTCGCCGTGGTAATGAACAGCACCTTCGACAAGTCGAATGGTACGTCAAGGTAGTTGTCGCGGAAGGTGGAATTCTGCTCCGGATCCAGCGCCTCCAGTAGCGCCGCCCCCGGATCGCCGCGGAAGTCGCGCCCCACCTTGTCGATTTCATCCAGCATAAACACCGGATCGTTGGTCTCCGCCCGGCGGATTCCCTGAATGATCTGCCCCGGCAAGGCTCCGATGTAAGTGCGGCGATGGCCCCGGATTTCAGCCTCGTCGTGCACGCCGCCCAAAGAGAGCCGCACGAATTTCCGGCCCAGAGAACGGGCAATCGATTTTCCCAGGGAGGTCTTGCCCACGCCAGGAGGACCCACGAAGCACAGAATGGGGCCCTTCATCGTCGGCTTCAGCCGGCGCACCGACAAATAGTCAAGAATCCGGTCCTTCACCTTCGTCAGATCGTAGTGGTCGGTATCCAGAATTTCCTTGGCCTTGACTATGTCCACTTCCACCCCGGAAGACTTGTTCCAGGGCAACACCGCCAGCCACTCGATGTAATTGCGGGTGACCGAGTAGTCGGCCGCCATCGGCGACATGCGCGAAAGCCGCCCCAATTCCTTCAAAGCTTCCTTCTTCACTTCATCGGGCATGCCCGCGGCTTCGATTTTCTGCCGCAGTTCTTCCGAATCGCGGGCGTTTTCGTCCTGCTCGCCCAATTCCTTCTGAATGGCCTTCATCTGCTCGCGCAGGTAGTATTCGCGCTGCGTCTGCTGCACCCGATCCTGGACTTCCGACTGGATCTTGTTGCGCAGCTGCTGGACTTCCAGCTCTTTGGCCAGATGCTGGTTGATTTTTTCCAGCCGCGTGCGGACGTCCGGTGTTTCCAGCACGTCCTGTTTGTCGGTGGTGGAAAGCGAAGGCAGAGAGCTGGCAATGAAATCCACCAGGCGGCCCGCTTCCTCGATGTTCATGGCCACCGTGGAAAGCTCGTCGGAAAGCGTGGGCGAGCCGGCCACAATCTGCTGAAACAGGGTCAGCACATTGCGCTGCAAGGCTTCCTGCTGCGCGTCCTTGGGCCCAACCACGTCGGGCACGGTCTCTACCACCGCCCGCATGAAGGGCGTAAGCTGGGTAAATTCTTTCAGCATCACCCGATCCAGGCCCTCAGCGAAGACAAACAGGCTCTGGTTGGGCATTTTCACAACTTTATGAACGATGGCCACCGTGCCCAGCGTGAACAAATCCGTGGGCTGCGGGTTATCAATGCGCGCTTCGCGTTGCGCCACTACCACGATGGTCTTGTCTTCGCCCAGCGAATTGATCAGCTGGACGGAACTCTCCCGCCCCACCGTCAGGGGGAGAACTGCATGCGGGAACAGGACGGTGTCCCGCACCGGCAATACCGGTAAAGGTTTAGTGTTTTGTTCCATTTCGCGAGGATTTCCTTCTGTGCGCTCAGGATGCGCCTGGTTCGCCATAGTGCTCCTTGAGTGTACCTTACTCAACTTTGGATGACCTCATAGAGCCGAAGGATTCATACCCCCAGGATCCGACTCGCTTTTGCCCGCTAACCTTTGGCGCACAAATTGTAAGCCCGCCGGAGGGCTCCATCAATGTGACGAAAGACACCCAGGTTTGTAATAGGGCGACGAAGGTCTTGCAACCTGTGAGTGCGTTTTTCCCTTCACATTTTAGGACGCTCGTTCTCGGCGAATAGGTGCTCAGAGATGCTTTGGATCATGTTCATCGGACTGCTGGCGATCTGGTTGCTCTTCGTTATCACCAGCTGGACTTTCGGAGCTTTCGTTCAGGTGTTGCTGCTGTTCGCGGTGGCCGCTTTCGTATTTCAGGTACTCACACACCGGGATACGCCCGCCTAGCCGGGCGGCACTGGCGCGCGTTCCGCCATCCTAACTGCATCACGCCAGCAAGAAAGGATTATCTATGGACAAGGACAGAGTGAAGGGTGAAGCAAAAGATGTGGCCGGTCGCATTCAACGCCAGGCCGGAGAGTGGACCGGAGATGAAGAGACCCAAGCGGAAGGCGCCGCCAAGCAGGCCGAAGGCAAAGTCCAGAACGCCTGGGGCAATTTGAAGGATGCCGCCAAGAAGACCGCTGACGATGCCGAGGCTGAGGCCAAGCGCCGGGAACAGGAGAAAAAGGACGAGAACGCGGCCTGAACCTTTCGGATTGCGACCGCACAAAGGCGTCCCCCAGAGGACGCCTTTTCCTTTTACTTCTCGATGATCAGGCTTCCCACGCGGTCAACGCCGAACTTGAACCCTGGCGGTACGACGGTCGTGGCCCCGTACTCGCTCACAATGGCGGGACCGCGATAGCTCTGGCGTGGTTTGAGGGCATCGCGGTCGTAGACTGGCGTGGTCAACGTACGGCTATCGAATAAAACTGGGCGCCGCTCCACTTTCGCAGTTGCAGGCGGTCCCATACTTCCGCCTGGCGCCACCGGGCTAGGCAGGCGAGCCCGCAAACGCAAGGTCACGATCTCCACTTCGCGCTGCGGACGGCTATAGCCATAACGGCGCTGGTGCTCACGGTGGAACGCCGCCAGGGTGCCGGCGGTGAAAGGAACGTTGAGCTCGTAACCCTGGCCACGATAGCGCACGTCGAGAGTGCGTTCGAAGCGGGGTTTACCGCTCCACCCTTCGGCGCGAAAGGCCGCCCGCGCCTCCTGCTCAAAGCCGCGAAAATGGCGCTGCAGGTCAGTTTCCGGCAGCTTGGCTTTGACCCGCAAAAGCACGGTTCGGGAATAATCCTTGATGACGTCGCTCACCAGGATGCCGTAGGCGGAGAGCGCTCCCGGCAGCGGCGGCAACAAGACCCGGGGAATGCCCACCGCCGCCGCCAGTTCGCAGGCATGCATCCCGCCCGCCCCGCCAAAAGCCACCAATGTGAACTCGCGGGGATCGTAGCCGCGCTCAATGGAAACCACTCGCATCGCCTTCTCCATGGTGGCATTGACCACCCGGATCACTCCCGCGGCAAACTGCTCCACACTTAGCGAAGAACGGTTCTTGCGCAGCCAACTCTCCACCACTGCCCGCGTCCGGACCAGGTCCAGCTGAAATTCCCCACCCAGGAATTTTTCCGCCGGCAGACGCCCCAGCAGCAGGTTGGCGTCGGTAACCGTCGGTTCCTCGCCTTTGCCGTAGCAGATGGGCCCTGGGTCGGCGCCGGCGGAAAGTGGGCCGACGCGCAACGCGCCTCCCGCATCGAAGCGCGCGATCGATCCCCCGCCCGCCCCCACGGTGTGAATGTCGAGCATGGGCACGCGCACCGGCAACCCGGCAATCTCAGCTTCGTTGCTGGCCCGGGGTTCGCCATCCACCAGGGCGACGTCGGTGGACGTTCCTCCCATGTCGAAGGACACGATGCGCGGGAAGCCGCTGCGCCGAGCCACTGCCGCCGCCCCTACCACCCCGCCCGCAGGCCCGGAGAGCACCGTGCGCACCGGCTCCGCGGCTGCCGTTCCCAGCGAGGTGATCCCGCCGCTCGACTGCATGATGAACACCGCGGATTTTCCCCTCCTGGTTTCGCCGGCCAGCCGTCCGCCCAGGTTTTGCAGGTAGCGTTGCATCAGCGGCTGAAGATAGGCGTTCACCACCACCGTGCTGGCGCGTTCATACTCGCGAAATTCCGGCAGTACCTGATGGGCCACAGAAAGCGCGGCGCTACCCCTCGGCGTCTTGCGGCCCAGCTCGGCCAAGCTCCGCGCCACGGCCCGCTCGTTCTCCGGGTTGGCGAACGAAAACAGCAGTGAAACTGCGATTGCTTCCGGGCGGGCTCCCTCCACTGCCTGCCGCAGCCTGCGCAGCTCCCCCGGTGTGGGCCGCTCCAGCACTTCCCCATCACAGGCGGTGCGCTCGCGCACCCCAAAACGCAGCTCGGGCGGGACCAGCGGCTCCACCGGGTCGAAGAAGAAATCGTAGAGCTTGGGCCGGGCCTGGCGGCCGATCTGGATGGAATCTTCGAAACCCTCGGTGGTTACGAACGCAACCCGCGCTCCTCGCCTTTGCAGCAGCGAGTTAGTTCCTACTGTCGTGCCGTGCAGCAGCACTATCGACGCAGGAATCTGGGTTCGCTGGACGGCTTCCACAATGGCCTTTGAGGGGTCCGAGGGCGTGGAAAACACCTTCAGCATCCGCAGCCGGCCTTTTTCCACCCACACGCAGTCGGTGAAAGTTCCTCCAGTGTCAACCGCTACCCGGCTGGCAGCTGTCCGGGCGGGCGCAGATCCGCCGAACTCTGCTGATCGTCTTGGCTGCTGGCCCGCCATACTGGAATCCGCCAATGTACCACCAGCGGACTCTGCCACCCCAGCTCCCGCCAGCG
>DATGIY010000245.1:0-4158 GCA_035295475.1 Terriglobales bacterium | reverse complement strand
TATTGTGGAACGCGTAAACGCCTCCGGAAAGTTCTTTGTCTCCCATACCGAACTCGGCGGCCGCTACGTCCTGCGCCTGGCCATCGGCAATCTGGGTACCACCTGGGATGACGTACACGGAGCTTGGGAGATGATTAAGGCAGTAGCCAGGTAGGGACAGCCGCCTCGGCTGTCCGGGCGAGCGCCAGCTCGCCTCTGTTTTTCGCTTTCTGCAGCTTTGCTCGAGTCTTATCCGTGTGAATCCTTTGCGAACAGGTCAGCCTTTCCGCGCTTCCTGCAGCTTTCTCGACTTCTCCTCCACCCCGCGCGCCAGCTTCTGCTTGTGGGCAACGAGTTTGGTAGCGACTCCGGCATCACTCACGCCCAGAATCTGTGCCGCTAGAATCCCGGCGTTGGTGGCGCCCGCCTTGCCGATGGCCACGGTGGCCACCGGGATTCCCGCCGGCATCTGTACCGTAGCCAATAGCGAGTCCATGCCCTGCAGCGTGGTGGAGGGAATGGGCACCCCGATTACCGGCAGCGTGGTGTGGGCGGCAATCACCCCCGCCAGGTGCGCTGCGCCGCCCGCCCCGGCAATGATCACGCGGATTCCGCGCTCGGCCGCTTTGGCCGCGTACTCGGCGGTGCGTGCCGGAGAACGATGCGCCGAAGTCACATCCATTTCATAGCCGATGCCAAATTCCTCCAGCGCCTTGCCCGCCTCGCGCATGATCTCCAAGTCGGAATCACTGCCCATCACGATGGATACCAGTGTCTTTGCCGCCAATCTTCTTCTCCTTTTTCAGTCAATTTAGGTACCTAACTGGCTGCCATAGTCTGGAAGCTAGTCAGCCTTTACCGCCCTCGCCGCGATGTCCTTGCGGTAGTGCATGCCCTCAAATCCGATGCCAGAAACCGTGGCATAGGCGTTTTCCACAGCCGATCGAAGCGTCTTCCCCCGCGCTGTAACCCCGAGCACCCGGCCGCCGGTCGTGTAGAAGGTGCCGTCGCGAAAGCTTGTGCCGGCATGGAATACCTTTACTCCCGAACGCTGGCCCGCCTGCTCCAGGCCAACAATCTTTTTCCCCGCTTCAAAGGATCCCGGATAGCCGCCGGAGGCCAGCACCACGCAGACCGCCGGCTCTGGGGACCATTTGAAGTCGCCGTCGCTCACCCTCCCTTCGATAGCGGCTTCCATCGCCTCCACCAGGTCGCTCTCCAGGCGCATGAGGATGGGTTGGGTCTCGGGATCGCCGAAACGGCAGTTGAATTCCAGCACCATGGGTCCGGTGGCGGTCATCATCAGCCCACAATAGAGCACGCCGCGGTATTCCATTCCCTCCGACTTCATGCCTTCAACCACCGGCCGCGCAATGTGCGCTACCAGCCAATCGCGCATTCCGGCATCGATGATGCTGTCGCTGGAATATGCGCCCATGCCGCCGGTATTGGGGCCGGTATCGCCGTCCCCCAGCCGTTTATGATCCTGCGCCGCCACCAGCGGCGCTACCCGCTCGCCGTCGCTTACCACCAGGAACGAGAGCTCCTCGCCCTGCAGGCATTCTTCCACTACCAGGCGCATGCCGGCTTCGCCCAGCATCTTGCCGGAAAGCATCTCCACCGCTACTGCCGACGCTTCTTCCCTGGTTTTGGCAATCACCACACCTTTACCTGCGGCCAGACCGTCCGCCTTCACCACCACCGGCAGATGGAAGTGTCCCAGCGCATCCTTGATCTCCGCCGGTGATCCGCAGACCGCATAGCGGGCCGTCGGTATGCGATGCCGCTGCATAAATTCCTTGGCGAAGGTCTTGCTCGATTCCAATTGCGTGGCCGCCTTCGTTGGCCCAAAAATCCGCCACCCCCGCCGGGTAAACTCGTCTACCACCCCCAGGCTCAAAGGCAGTTCCGGCCCCACCACGGTCAGGTCGGGTTCGATCTGCTGCGCCGCCCGGACGAGTGAATCCACGGACTTCAAGTCCGCCGGCACGCACTCCGCTTCCTGGCAAATGCCGCCATTGCCTGGTGCGCAATACACCTGCCGGACGCGCGGCGACTGGCGTAATTTCCACACCAGCGCATGCTCGCGCCCGCCGCCGCCGATCACCAGGATTTTCATGGCCTGTGCTTTGGAACCAATCAGGTTAGGGTTCCGACAGAGTAGCTGTCAAACCGCGCCCGGCATCCGGGCCGTAGACTCCCGGTGACCAACAATGCCCACCCGGGCACCTAGGCCTGGCGGGCGCATCGCTTCCATTCATTGTTCCGTGCCCGCGCTTATGTAAACTGTCTTTACCCATGGAGGCGAGCTCCTCAAGCCACTCCGACAACGCAAAGCAGCACTCGCGATGGCTGCCCTCCTTTCGCCGCTCGGAAATCTGGTCGTACTTTGGCCCCGCGTTCGTGGCCAGCATCGCCTACATCGATCCTGGTAATTTTGCCACTAACATCCAGGGTGGTACGGAGTTCGGTTACACCCTGTTGTGGGTGCTGCTGTGGTCGAACGCCATGGCCATCCTCATCCAGTTTCTGGCCGCCAAGCTGGGCATCGCCACCGGCAAAACCCTGCCTCAGAACTGCCGCCTGTACTTTTCCCGAACCACCAATCTGGCTCTATGGGCCGCCGCCGAACTGGCTGCCCTCGCTACCGATTTGGCCGAATTCCTCGGTGCTGCCCTCGGTTTCTATCTGCTGCTGAATATCAACCTGCTGCTCGCCGCCCTGCTCACTGGCGTCTGCGTGTTTCTCATTTTGGCCACCGAACTGTACGGTTTCCGCCGCCTGGAGCAGGTGATCATGGCTTTTGTTTTCGGCATTGCTACCTGCTACGCGGTGGAAATCTTTCTCGCTCATCCTCAGTGGCACAGCGTGGCGCATTACATTGTCGTTCCCCACTTGACTTCCGCCAGCGTTTATATTGCCGTGGGCATGCTGGGCGCCACGGTTATGCCCCACGTGGTGTACCTGCACTCTGCGCTGGTGCAGCACCGTATCAAGGAGGAGGAAGAGCGGTCGCCAAACGGAACCGTGCACCGCGTGCGCCACGTGCGCTATGAACTGTGGGATGTGCTGGCCGCCATGAACGGCGCCTGGCTGATCAACTCCGCCATGATCATCATGGCTGCCGCCGTATTCGCTCATGCCGGCCGCAACGTCATGTCTATCGAACAGGCGCATGAGACCCTGCGCCCGCTGCTGGGCCGTTTTTCCGCCATGGCCTTCGGCATAGCCCTCTTGTTGTCCGGCCTCTCTTCTTCGACGGTGGGCACCATGGCCGGACAGGTCATCATCGAGGGCTTCCTGGAAATCAAGTTTCCCATTTTCCTTCGCCGCCTGATCACCATGATTCCTGCAATCGTGGTGATTGCCATCGGTCTTGACCCGCTGAAGATTCTGGTGCTCTCCCAGGTGGTGCTGAGCTTTGCCCTGCCCTTCGCCTTGATCCCGCTGATTATTCTTACGCGCCGCTCCGATGTCATGGGACATCTGCGCAACGCCCATCGCACCAATTGGCTTGCTTACCTCACCACCACCGTGATTATCGCCCTCAACGCGCTGCTGCTCTTCCAGGCTCTGGGCGGCAAATTCTGATGTTTGGCATTTGAGATCACGCACTGCAACCGGCGGCACTACCATCCCCCCGCCGAAGGTTTTACACTAGACAGTTTGAACAAGTGAGCCGAGACGCAACAAGTTGCGTCTCTACCGCGAGCGACGGAACACAGACCATTCACTCGCGCCGGTAGAGACGGTGTTTGCAACGTCTCCCCAAAGAGGCACTCATGTCAGCAAATAGTTTTGGCAGCCGTTCCAGCTTGCGCGTCGGCGATAAGGATTACGAAATTTACCGTTTGGACGCGCTCGACAAACAGGGCATCTCCACCCGTCACTTGCCCTATTCGCTGCGCATTTTGCTGGAAAACCTGCTGCGCACCGAAGACGGGCAATCGGTCAAAGCGGAGGATATCCGTGCCCTGGCAGCGTGGAACAGGAAGACCACTCCGGCGCGCGAGATCGCCTTCACTCCCAGTCGCGTGCTCATGCAGGACTTCACCGGCGTGCCCGCGGTGGTGGACCTGGCTGCGATGCGCGACGCCATGCGCCAATTGGGCGGCGACCCCGGCAAGATCAATCCCATTCAGCCCGCAGAGTTGGTGATTGACCACTCCGTGCAGGTGG
>DATGIY010000244.1:0-7987 GCA_035295475.1 Terriglobales bacterium | reverse complement strand
GTGGACAGCCAGATGGATAAGCAGATTGCCGAAACCCAGGCCAAGTCGGTGCCGGGCGTTTTCAGCGTCGACAATCAGCTAGTCGTGGCCGGCCAGGAGAAGCAGAAGTAGAGAATCAAAGCCGACTGGTTGCCAGCATGGTGTCGCCACGTTCCTGGCGACCAGTCGGTCAGGATCGGTGTCTCGGCTACAATGTCTTCCGTGGCCGTCCTGCACAACCTGCGCACCACGCTGGAAATGATCAAATGGGAGCACTCGATTTTTGCGCTCCCCTTCGCCCTTTGTGGCGCCATGCTGGCGGCCGGCGGCCTGCCCACGGCCTGGCAACTGACCTGGATTATTGTAGCCATGGTTTCGGCCCGCTCCGCGGCCATGGCTTTTAATCGCCTGGCTGACGCCGACATTGACGCCACCAACCCTCGCACTCGGACCCGCGCCCTTCCTACAGGGGCGCTTTCGCGTGGCTTTGTCGCCGCCTTTGTAACTCTCTCCTGCGCGCTTTTTATATTGGCGGCATCACAGCTGAACCGCCTCACGCTGCTGCTTTCGCCGCTCGCCTTGGCCATCGTTCTGCTTTACTCCTATACCAAGCGTTTCACCCGCTGGTCGCACCTGGCCCTGGGCTTCGCTCTGGGCGTAGCCCCGGCAGCGGCCTGGATTGCGGTGCGCGGCTCACTCGACCCTCGCATCCTGCTGCTCACTGCGGCCGTCACCTTCTGGGTAGGCGGTTTTGACGTCCTTTACGCCTGCCAGGACTACGATTTTGACGTCAGTAATCGCCTGCACTCCATTCCGCGGTACCTGGGCATTGCCCGCGCCTTGCTGGTTGCGCGTTTATTTCATGCCGCCATGATGCTTTTGCTGGTGAGTCTCGTGCGCAGCTTTCATCTCGGCGTTCTGGGTCTGGTGGGCGTTGTCGTGGTGGGCCTGCTGCTCGCTTACGAACATTCCCTGGTTTCCCGTGACGACCTCAGCCGCCTCAATGCCGCCTTTTTCACCATGAACGGGGTGATCTCGGTTGTGTTCTTTCTGTTTGTCGCCGCTGACCTGCTGCTGCGGCGCGGCTGAGCTGCGCCTGCGTAGCCTCTACTGAGCTGTAGTCCCCGAGCTGGGGTTAAACTCGCTGAGAGACCCTTGCCGGTTCCGTTCAGGGTTGGCAGGCTGAAGAGGCAACCTTCGCTACCGGCAGCGCGGGCTTGCCCTCCTTCTGCAGCAACCCGTTCAAACGCGAGATGTCGCGCTGGTTAAGCTCCTGCCAGCGTATCAACGCCTGGCTCATCGCGGAACACGCGTCCTGCGCCGCCGCATACAGCGTCTGGGCCGGGAGGGAGTCGCCCGTTCCCGCCATGGTGAGCAGGCGACCCAGATCGCGGTTGAGGGGTCCGAAGCCGGGTTTCTGCGGAGTCCCGTCCTCCAGCGAGCCCAGCGCACTATCCAGTTTTTTTGCCGAATCCATGGCTTCCTTCCCGGCCAGGCCTTTTTTATCCTCCGTCAACGCGGTTCGCGCCGCGTGAACCTGCTGCCAGGCGGCATCGCTACTGCCCATGGCCTGGGCTAGCCTTTGTTCCAGCGCCAATTGTGCCTGCAAGTCAGCTAGCGAAACCTGTACTCGCGGGTCGGGAAGAACTGTGAGCGGCTGCCGGTACTGCTCCCCATTCACGATCAAGACCACCTCATAGCGGCCGGGCACGACCAGTGCCCCCTGCGGCTGATAGCGCGGAGTTTGGCCGGGAACCGCGTGGTCAGGCAGGGTGTACTCGAAATAGTCCAGATGCTTCCCGAAGTAACCGTAGGTCAAAGCTGCGGGATGCGGGTAGCGCAGGTCCCACACGAAGCGGTTCAGGCCGGCATGCGTGGTCAGGGCCGGTTCTGGCGCAAACCAGTATTCCGGCGCATTTGCGGGCTGCGGCGGAGGAGGCTCCGCCGTGGTGGAAAACTTTCGCACCAGATTTTTGTGCGCGTCATAAATTTCCAGAGTCATCGTCCCCGGCCCGGGATTCTGCAGGAAATAATCGATGATGGCTCCGTCGGGCGGATTGGCGCCGGCAGGGGTTTCCGGCGGCAGCGGTGTATCCGGGTTCATGTCCCAGCGGACGCGCACCGCGTCGGCAGGAGGGAAGAGGCGGACCGGCGAGCCGGTCACCTGCGGCGTGAGCTGACGCAGCGAAGTGACATCGTCCAGAATCCACAGCGCGCGCCCGAAGGTGGCTGCAGCCAGGTCGTTGCCGTGCACCGCCAGGTCCCGCACCGGAGACATCGGCAGGTTCAGCTGCAAGGACTGCCAGTGCTCCCCGTCATCAAAGGAGACGAACACGCCCTTTTCCGTTCCCGCATAGAGCAGGCCGCTACGCTTGCTGTCTCCCCGCAGCGACCAGGCCACGGCGTCAGCCGGGAGGCCCTGCGCAATTTCCGTCCAGCTGTGGCCAAAATCGCGCGTGCGCAGGATGTAAGGCTTGAATTCCCGTGGCACCTGCAGCACCGCATAAGCGGTGCCGGCATCGAAGTTTGAGGCCTCGATCTCCACCACCATCGGATAAGTTGGCTCTTCTTTCGATCCCTTGGCCGCCGGTTTTGGGGCGGGACTTGGCGGTGTGACGTCTTGCCAAGTGTTGCCGCCATCTTGCGTAACGTGGATCAGGCCATCGCCGCTGCCCGCCCAGAGCACGCCGGCTTGAACCGGCGATGGCGTCACTGCGGTGAGCCGATTCACCGGGCGTCTCGGCGGCTTGGCATCCTTGGAAACGCCACGGGTAAGGTCGGGGCTCAGTTCGCGCCAGTTTACGCCGCCGTCGCGCGTTTCCAGCACTTCTTGCGCTCCCAAATAAAGTGTGTGCGGATCCTGGGGCGAGAAGGCGATGGGCGGCATCACCCAGGTGCGATACTTCATGCCCGGAGCGAACACGTGGATGAATTGCCCGGTTCGCCGGTCCAGTTTTATCAGTGTGCCGTACCAGCCGCTGGAATAGACCGTCATCGGGTTGAGCGGATCGGCGAGAATATGCGCCACTTCGAAGCCGCCGGTGGAATACCAATCGCGATAGGTGATCTCGCCGAAGTCGCTGCGGCTGGGCGTGGCCACGGTGCCGCTATCCTGCTGCGCGGCATAAAGCCAGTAGGGAAACTGGTCGTCCGTGGTGACGGTATAAAACTGTCCGGTGGGCTGGTTGAACCAGGAAGACCAGGTACGCCCGCCGTCATGACTCACAATCGCTCCCTGGTCCACGCCCAGCAGCATGTGGCGGGTATCGCGCGGATTGATCCAGAGCACGTGTACGTCGTCGCCGCTGGGCGCTCCGTTCCATGCCGCAAACGTCTTTCCGCCATCGTTGGAGCGGTACATCGAAGTTTGTGCCACGTAAACGACGTCCGGATTCTTGGGATCCACAAACACGCGGCTGAAGTAACCGTCGCCGAGGATGCGCGGGTCGCTCGTGATCTTTCGCCAGCTGTTGCCGCCGTCATCGGAACGGAACAATCCCTGGTTCATGATGGCGAATACGCGCTGCCCGCGAGTGGCCGGCGCGACCGCCACCCCAATCCTGCCCAGGTCTTTTTCCGGTAAGCCTTTGCCCGGAACCAGCTGCCAGGTGGCGCCTTCGTCTCTGGAGCGGTACAGCCAGGCGTCCCGCCCCGCCGGCGGCTTCTGCTCTCCGTCGGGCGCGCGGCGCTCGAATGCGGCAAACACTTCCCGCGGGTTGTCAGGGTTGAAGCTAATATCCACTGCGCCCGCGTCATTGTCGCGAAACAGCACCTTGCTCCAGGTTCGCCCGCCGTTGGTGGAACGGAACACACCGCGATTGGGTCCGGGTTCGAAATCGCCATTAGCCGCCACCAGCACGATATCGGGATTGCGCGGATCAACAATCAAATTGGCTATGTAGTGCGTATCTGCCAATCCCATCGCCGTCCAGGTTGCGCCCCCATCGGTCGAGTTGTAGACGCCATTGCCGCGCCCCTGCTCGCCGGTGCCGGCATAAATAGTTTCCGGCCGCGAGGGTGCGACCGCCACCGCGCCAACGGAGGCCACGTGCTCGGCGTCAAAAATCGGCTGCCACACCCGGCCGCCGTCGTTGGTCTTCCAGATCCCGCCGTTGGGCGTGCCCATGTAATAGACGGAAGGATCATCGGGCACGCCGCTGACCGCGGTCACGCGTCCCGCACGAAACGGGCCTACCAGCCGCCAGCGCAGGCTGGCGTACGCGCTGGGATCGGCCTGGCCATGCGCGGCGGGAATCAAAGCGGGGATAATGAACAGCAAGAACGGGAACAGCAACCGGCCGCGGATCCGCATCTGTGAAGCTCTCCAGAAAAGCAGGCCAGTGTACACAAAACCAGCGCTCCGGGATGACTGCGTACAGCTTTTCCGCCGGGCCGACCGGCGCCAGTTGCGCTCGCGCCGGCTCCACTCGTTACTCGGTGCACGGTACTCGCTACTTACCTTGTGACGAAGGCGCGTTTCCTGCGCTATCATCATCGTGTGGCCCAGACGCATCCGTTTCAGACCGACGACGCGCGCTTGCAGCCCATAGCCGAGAAGGTGCTTTCCGGCCAGCGGCTTACTTCGGAAGACGCCCTCGCGCTCTACTCCTCAGCTGACATTCTCGCCGTAGGCTGGCTGGCCAATCATGCGCGCGAAGGCAGGCACGGCGACAATACTTACTTCAACGTCAATCGCCACATCAATCCCACCAATGTCTGCGTGGCCGCCTGCCGCCTGTGCGCTTTTGGACGCAAGAAGGATGCTCCCGGGGCTTACACCATGGCGTTGGAGGAGGCCTGGCAGGCCGCCGCTTCCGGTTACAGTGAAGCCGTTACCGAGTTTCACATTGTGGGCGGGCTTCACCCCGACCTGCCCTTCGAGTATTTTCTCGATCTCACTCGCGGGCTGAAACAGCGCTTCCCGAATGTGCATTTGAAGGCGTTCACTATGGTGGAGGTGGCATTTCTCGCCAAGCGCGCCAAGCTCTCCATCCGTGAAACTCTGCAGCAGCTTAAGGACGCTGGGGTGGACTCGCTGCCAGGCGGCGGAGCGGAGATTTTTGCCGATCGCATTCGCCACCTGATCTGCGATCATAAGATCGACGGCAACCACTGGCTGGAAACCGCGCGCACCGCCCACCAACTCGGCCTCCGCTCTAATGCGACCATGCTGTATGGCCACATTGAGAGCGATGAGGACCGCGTAGATCACCTGCTCAAGCTCCGCGCCTTGCAGGATGAGACTGGCGGGTTTCAGACGTTTATCCCCCTGGCTTTCCATCCCGCCAACACTCCCCTCGAACACCTGCCCACCACGACCGGCATGCTGGACTTGCGCCAGATTGCGGTCAGCCGCCTGGTGCTGGACAACTTTGCCCACATCAAGGCTTACTGGCAGATGCTGACCCCGCGCATTGCCCAGATCTCATTGCGTTTTGGGGCTGACGACCTGGACGGCACGGTGGTCGAAGAAAAGATCTACCATGATGCCGGGGCTACTACTCCTCAGGGCTTGCGGCGGCAGGAACTGGAAAGGCTTATCCGCGAAGCCGGCCGCATTCCAGTGGAGCGGGACACGCTGTACCGGCCCGTTACCCGCACCGAGACCTCAGTAACCGTGGCCGTTTGACCCATTTCTGGTCTTCTCCTTCCAGGGCCCGCCCGCAGTACGCCCCTGAGTGCCAGAACCGAGCAGCCGAGACCTGGAAAACCTTTTCTCCCGCCCTGGGAAAGCAACTCCCTAATTTGCCCATGCTTCTAGTACGGGAGGTGTAAAATCATTTTGTAGGGACTTCAGCAGGACGGGTCCTCCACCCGGCTTCAGAGGCTTGCATGAACGTCCATTTTAGCTACAAAGTTAATAAGACCCCCGACATAGAAAAAGAGATCAACCAGCAAGTTGAAAAGCTGCGCCGGCGCCTGCAGGTTTTTCGCCCGGAACTGGTGCACTTGAAAGGCATCGTGGAGCAGAACTCCGCCCGGGAGGGATTTCTGGTCTCGCTGAACTTGCGACTGCCTTCCGGCCAGATGGCTGCCCAGGAGAAGTCTCCTGCGGCTACTACGGCCATCAAGGGGGCTTTTG
The DNA here is from genome assembly GCA_035295475.1 of Terriglobales bacterium. Lineage (GTDB taxonomy): Bacteria > Acidobacteriota > Terriglobia > Terriglobales > Acidobacteriaceae > JAICWP01. Next base: position 1,926 of record DATGIY010000244.1, on the reverse strand, counting down.
AGGATATTCTCGAGCAGCTGATCAAGCACAAGGATCTGCTGCGCAACCAGCACAAGTGGCCACGTTGGCGCCGCGTGGGCCGCACCCGGCCGCAGCCCCAGGTGCCTTTCGAGGAGACGGTGGCGGCGGTGCAGGCGCCTACGGTTTCTACGGAAGACATCAGCACCTACGTCAATGCCAACCTGACCCGCCTGCAGCGGTTCGTGGATCGCGAATTGCGTTACCGCGAGAGCGTGGACCAGCTCGTTCCCGAGACTTTGACTTCCGCCGAGATCATCAATGAGGCTGTGGCCAACGCTTTGGGCGATGGCTTGGACAAACCTGAGCGTCTCGCCCTGGAACCCTGGCTTTACCGCTTGGCTATGCGTGCGATTGACGATCTCTCCTCCCGCGTGGGCGAGGATCCCGGCGCCGTTCCCCTGCAGCGCAATCAGCGCGCCCCCAACGTGCGCGCCAGCGACGAGCCCCAGCTCCAGTATCATCAGCCCGACGAGCAGCTCGTAGCCCAGGACGTAATTCCTGACCGCCGCACGGCTACCCCCGAGGATATTGCCGCCTCTGACGAGATGGTGACGCTGGTGGAGGCGGCTCTGCTCAGCGCTCCTCGTGAAAACCGGGAAGCTTTTATTCTCAATGCCGTGGAAGGCTTCACGGTGGAGGAAATCGCTGCTATTACCGACCGCAAGCCCGAACAGGTGCGGGCCTCGGTCGTCGCCGCCCGCGAACACCTGCGCAAGGCACTACCCATCCCCAATGAGTTTCGGGACAAACTGTTACCGCATTCCAGAACTGCCTGACCATTACCGAGGAGGTGCGGAATGATCCGTCGCCAAGACATCCGCGAGTTGGCCCAATTTCAGTCTGGGGAAGGTTGCGCTCTCAGCTTTTATTTCCAGCCGCGGACCCCGCAAAACAAATCCCATCGCGAGGAGGCCATTCTGGCCAAGGACCTGGTTCGTGGTGCCCTCCGCGAAGTGGATAAAAATGGTAAGGGCCGCGGTACCCGCGCCGATCTGGATCGCATTCTCGAGATCGCGGAGCGCATGCACGGCAACCAGGCTCGCGCCAAGGCTATTTTCGCCTGTTCCGAACAGGGATTCTGGCGCGAGTTTGACCTCCCGCCGCGTCTTTCCGGCAGCAGTGTTTCGGTGAACAAGCGCTTCCGCCTGCGGCCTTTGGCGGCCATCCTGGGAAGCCTGTATCGCGCCGCTGTGGTGTTGGTGAATCGCCAGCAGGCGCGCCGTTTTGGACTCACCCTGGACGATATTGCCGAGCGCGAGGCGATTACCGCCGAACTGCCCCGCCGCGGCCGCAGCGATGGCTTTGCCGGCTATGACGCGGGACATGCTCAGCGCCATGTCGAGCACGAAGCCATGCACCACTTCAAAGCCGTGGCCGAGCGCATGAAGGAGCTTTACGACAGCGGCGTTTCCGCTAATTTCATCATCGGTTGCCGGGATGAAACCTGGCCCGAATTCGAACCTCATCTGCATTCCTATGTGCGTCAGCATTTGCTGGGGAGAATCGCGCTGGATCCTTCCGCCGCCACCTTGGAACAGGTGCGCGAACAGGCTTTGCGCGTTTTGACCGAGGCGCGCGCCAGTCGTTGCGAAGCCGTGCTGCGCGAAGTGGTAGGGCAGGCGCAGCGGAATGGTCGTGGTGCGGTTGGGCTGCGACGCGTTCTGCGCTCGCTGGAAACCGGGGAAGTCCAGGCCTTGCTTCTGGGCGACAAATTCGAGGCTCCGGGCGTCGAGTGCGCCAACTGCGGGCATCTCGATTTCCGCCTGGGCGATAACTGCGCCGTTTGCGGCCAGGCTACCCGCCAGCTGAACGACATCGCCGACGCTCTCATCGGCGCGGCTGTGCGCAAAGGCATTGAGATCATTTATGTGGAACAGAATCCCGAACTCGAGAAGGTGGGCCACA
>DATGIY010000243.1:0-2658 GCA_035295475.1 Terriglobales bacterium | reverse complement strand
GCAGGTCCTGAAACTGCACCGGCGGCAACTTGGGCGCGGTTGTGGCCGTCTGCCCCATTGACGGCAATGCCAGCAGCATCGCCAATAGAGGGCCAAGAAACAGTCCTTTGCGCATGGTTTTTACCTCAGATCTGATCAAGTGGGCCTTATAGCGGGGATGCTAGCCAGTTTAACAGGAATTGAAGAATGACGATTGAAGGATTCCGATTGAGGACCTGGGCCCACCTAAACATTTGTTGAACGCGAGCCAAAGGACTGGGTGTGATGCGACGAGTGAAGGCAGAATTGTCAACGGTTGAGTCGTAGGGGACGTTCAATCGTCAATCATTAATCTTCAATCGACAATGCCAAAGAGGCGAGCTTTTGGCTCGCCTCTCCTGGTCTTCCCTAACCCTTACTTTCCGCGAAGGTCGCGCCGCACATCACGCCGATCATGACGGATATCACGCCGGTCATGACGGGCATCGCGCCGGTCGTGCCGCAGGTCGCGTTTATCCGCGCGGATATCGCGTCTCTGCGCCTGCGCTGCCGCCATGTTCCCGTTCCTCATGTCGCGGTGAAGCTGCGAACGGTCATGGGCCAGATCGCGCCTGTCTTGCACGCGGTCACGGCGATCCTGCCGCAGGTCCCGGCGATCATGATGCAGGTCCCGGCGGTCGTGCTGTACGTCGGTCTGTGCTACTGCTGCGGTGCTCAGCCCCAGCGAGGCTCCCAGCAACAGCGCAGTCATGGTTTTCCCAAAACGAGTCATATCTGATCCTTTCCCCTGAACTGCAACGTTCGCAGGTTATAACCCGGCCGCTAAGGGAAAGTCTTGATTACCTAAGTGGCTTGCCCTCCGTCCGCCGCCCCCTTTCCGTTCCTAAGCCCTTCAATCCACGTGCCCTGTTGCCGGGGTCAGGGTTTATAATTTGCGGTTCTTATTCCTTTAAGAAAGGCTGCAACCATGGCGCAAGCGAGCATGGCCGCTATTCCTGGCCTTAAGGAAGCTTATGCAACCCTCAAGGGGCGGATGGATAAGGCGGTGGACGACTTCCGCAAGGAGATGGCCGCGGTGCGTACCGGCCGCGCCTCCGTGCACATGCTGGACAGTGTGCAGGTGGAGTATTACGGCTCGCCTATGCCCCTGAATCAGATTGCCCAGGTGCACGCGCCCGAAGCCCAGCTCATCACGGTTCAGCCTTTCGATCCCAGCTCCCTGGGCAACATCGAAAAGGCTATCCGCGCCGCTGATCTGGGACTCAATCCCATGAACGACGGCAAGATCATTCGCGTGCCCGTTCCCCCGCTTACCGAAGAACGCCGCCGCGACATGGTCAAGCACCTGCACAAGATCCTGGAAGAACACCGCACAGCCATCCGCAATATCCGCCGCGACGGCAATGAGCTCATCAAAAAAGCGCTGAAGGATAAAAAAATCACCGAGGACGATGAGCGCCGCGCCCTGGAAGAAATTCAGCGCCTCACCGATGATGAAATCAAGAAAATGGAAGAGATGAGCAAGTCCAAAGAAAAAGAAGTAATGGAAATCAAATAGCTCTGATCTACATTCCATTCTGATTCGCATGTCATCCTGATTCGCCTGTCATCCTGAGGAAGCGCCAGCCGCGCTGGCGCGGCGAGCGCGACGAAGGACCTATGCATTTTGCCGTTGCAATCTTTGTGTGGGGACAGCCGCCTCGGGCCGGGGTCCCCGGCACGCCCGGTTTTGGCGTGCTGGGGTGGTCGGCTGTCCGGGCGGGCGTAGCTCGCCTACTCGCCCGCGATAAGCCCGGCGTCATGCTGAGGGCCTTCAGGCCCGAAGCATCTCGCGTGCACTACCGCGAACTTCGTTCCAAAACAAAAGGCGTGGGCCCACGGCCCACGCCTCATTCACTTCAACTTAATCAATACTTCGGCACGCTCGGATCAACTTTGTCCGACCACGCCAGAATCCCCCCCGCAAGATTCTTCACCTTGCGGAATCCGGCTTGTTGCAGGAAGCTCACCGCTTTGGCGCTGCGCACGCCGGAGCGGCAATGGGCCACGATTTCACGGCTGGAGTCCAGCTCGCTGGCCCGCTTCGGCAGCTCTCCCAGGGGAATCAGGTAGCCCTGCAGGTTGCAGATCTGGTACTCGTGAGGCTCGCGCACGTCGAGGATGAAGATGTCCTCGCCCGCGTCCAGCCTGGCTTTCAGTTCTTCGGGTTGAATCTCCGGAACGTTGGATGCCACCGCTTTCTCCTCGCCGCGGATGCCGCAGAATTCGTTGTAGTCAATCAGCTTAGTCACAGTGGGGTGCTGGCCGCAAGCCGGGCAATCGGGATTTTTGCGCAGCTTGAGCTCGCGGAAGCGCATGCCCAGCGCATCCACCAGCAGCAGCCGTCCCACCAGCGGCTCGCCCTTACCCAGGATGAGCTTGATGGCTTCCGTTGCCTGCATCACGCCTACGAGACCCGGCAGAATGCCCAACACACCGCCTTCCGCGCAGCTGGGCACCAGCCCCGGCGGTGGCGGCTCAGGATAAAGGCAGCGGTAGCATGGCCCCTCCTTGGTGGCAAAAACGCTTACCTGCCCTTCAAAGCGGAAGATCGACCCATACACATTGGGCTTGCCGCTCAGCACGCAGGCGTCATTCACCAGATAGCGCGTGGGAGAGTTATCGGTGCCATCCACAATG
>DATGIY010000242.1:0-4455 GCA_035295475.1 Terriglobales bacterium | reverse complement strand
TGACCTGCACTCATTTACCTATGGCAACGATTGCCAGCAGAACTTCGCCCAGCTGTAAGTTGTTTCACGGCAGAAGAGGCGCAGGGCACACATTTCAGAATGATTTACCACTTAGCACACCAGGAAATGCTGCAGAAAAATCAGGCCTGCACGAAGATGAGCGGTTGGCTGCGGGGCAGGACCTCCCCAATTTCGGCTGCCGGAACGCCGTTTTGCAGAAGCTCGCGTCCCAGCTTCTCGGCATCCTCAGGCGCGACCGAAATCAGTAGTCCGCCTGCGGTCTGCGGATCGAACAACAATGTCTTCACTTCCTCGCTGACTTCATCCGCAAACTGCCCGGCGCACTCCGCAAAATCGCGGTTCGCTTTCAGGCCGCCGGGGATATAGCCGGCTCGTGCGCACTCCAGCGCTCCTTCCAGAAAAGGAACGCTCCCCGCATGCAGCCGCAGGCTCACGTTGCTGGCCAGTGCCATCTCCCGCGCGTGCCCGATCAGCCCGAAGCCGGTAATGTCGGTCATGCCATGTACTTCATAGGGCGATGTCTGTCCCCGGCTCGCCCGGTCTTGGTGTGCTGGGGTGCTCGGCTGTCCGGGCGAGCGCGGCTCGCCTGCCTTTCCACTGATCACCTCGGCCGCCGCCTTGTTCAGCGTAGTCATCGATCTTGTCGCCGCCTCGATCCACTCTGTTTTAGCTTTTCCTTTTTTGATAGCGGTCGAGATCACTCCTGTTCCCAGGGCTTTGGTGAGCAGCAGGCGGTCGCCGGCGCGAGCCCCGCCATTGGCCAGCACCCGCCGCGGATGGATCAGCCCAGTCACCGAATATCCAAACTTCATTTCGTCGTCGCGGATGCTGTGTCCGCCAATGATGGTGCAGCCCGCCTCCATCATCTTCGCAAGCCCTCCCGCCAGGATCCGCTCCAGAATGTCCAAATCTCCCTTCTCCGGGAAACACACCAGCGCCAGCGCGGTGAGCGGCTGGCCGCCCATGGCGTAAACATCGCTCAGCGAGTTGACCGCCGCAATCTGGCCAAAAGTGTAGGGGTCGTCCACCACCGGCGTGAAAAAGTCCACCGTCTGTACCAGCGCCGTGTCGGGCGCGATTTGATACACGCCCGCGTCGTCGGCCTTGTCGAAGCCGACCAGTACATTCGCGTCCTGTTGCCGGGCTAATTTCCCAAGCACCGCGTCCAGCGCCGCCGGACTCAGCTTGGAAGCTCAACCCGCGGCTTTCACCGTTTCCGTCAGCCGTACCGCTTTGGTTTCAGGCATGGAGTGATTCTAACCATCAGCAATTAGCAGTGAGCATTTAGCCAACCCATCTTCTTGCTCGGCTAAAGGCTAACTGCTAGTGCCAAATGCTTACTTTGTTGTTACATCCACGAATTTCAGCTCTGGCGCGGCATGATTCCAGTCGGCTGAGATGTGTTCCAGCGTGAGCCGGAAAGGCTGGGTTTGTCCCGGAGCTAGCGGCGCCGCGCTCAAATCCACCACATCGGTATAAATTCCACCCGTCGTGCCGCTGGTCAGAACATGAATCGGCAACGTCTCGCGCTGCACCACCTGCCCCAGACTATTTAGAAACGTGGCTTGCACAATGGCTCGGGTAACCGCCTTGTCTCCCGTGTTGCTGATCTTCCCATCCAGGTAAGTGACGGTGGCGCCCACAAAATTTTCCGCGGCGCTCATTTTCAGGTCGGTAAGTTTCAGGTTAGCTGCGTAGGGGGGAGGCGGCAGTGGACCTCGCTGGCCGCTGCGCCCGATGATGGCCAGCACCGCCACCACAATCACCACGATCCCCAGGCCCAGCCCGACAAAGGTCCATATCCGGCCGCTTTCGCTCTGCCGTGCCGGTTGCGGCTGCATCAGCCCGCCCATGCCGGAATTGTACTCCTCTGGTCTTTCCCGGACCTTTTGGGGAGTAGGCTCAGCGCCTTCTGGCGCGAAGGATTCTCATGGGCCGAAAGCAGCTTTCAGCATCTGGCCTCTGGCACTGGGGGCCGAGATTCAGCGTCGACTGTAGCGGGGACGTAAAGGGCTAAATGCTAATGGCTAAATGCCAACTGCTAAGAAAAAAGGCCCGGCAGATCATCTGCCGAGCCGATTCTCACCCCACCGCACCCGGTTGGAGCGGCGGTGGGGTCCCGGGATGGACACGGCTCAACGTCACGTGTCCACGAAAAACCTCGTCTGCTTACGGCGCGTGCGCCGTCACCGTGGTTACCGTCAGGTCCGGCATCTGCTTATTCCACCCCGCCGGATAATGGTCAAAGTAGATTCTCACCGGCCGCGATTGGTTGGGCTTGATCGGTGCCTCAGTCAAATTTTGTGTTTCGGTGGCAGAGGTTCCCACCATTCCTTGTACCGGTCGCGTCTGCTTTTCCAGCACCTGCCCATTGATCCCCTGGAAGGCGGCCTGCACCTGCACTCCCGTGATGTCCGAGTTGCCGTTGTTAAACAGCATGCCTTCGATGTAGAACGCGCTGCCCACGGTCGAAGGAGTCATTTTCAGGTTTGTGAGCTGAATCTGGTTCCCGGTGGGCTGTGCCGGCACCGCCGCCGCGTTTGGCGGCAGCTGCTTCTTGGGGGTTCGCGGCAGCCACGCAATCAGCGCCGCCAGAATGGCGGCAGCAATGATAATCGCGATCAGCGGCCAGGGAAACTGCTTCTTGGGCGGCACCTGCAGCTTTGGGTGAATGTGCGGTTTTTGTTGCTCCGGATATTGCGGGTTCGTTGCCATCCATCAACTCCCGGTTCAGGCTGGCCGGAAACCTCGGCCAACAAGGCTATTGGATGAGCCCCCTCTACCGGAGTTTGCTCCCTAATTCGGCGGGACATCACGAGCCGCTCCCACCAGCAATTCTGTGTGGAGACAACCGCCCCAGCTGTCCGGCCTTGGTTTGTGTGGGGACAGCCGCCCCGGGTCCGGGGTCCCCATCACGCCCGTTTTTGGCGTGATGGGGTGGTCGGCTGTCCAGGCGGGCGCAGCCCGCCTGCTCTGTACGCTCAGCTTGCGGGGCTATCCGCTGTCCATCCCTACCGAGTTCTTTGTCATCCTGAGGAAGCGCTAGCCGCGCGCTCGCGCGGCTAGCCCGACGAAGGACCTATGTATTTCGCCTCTCCGAGTGAGCAACACCTGTGTGGGGACAGCCGCCCCCGGTCCGGGGTCCCCATCACGCCCGTTTTTCGCGTGATGGGGTGGTCGGCTGTCCAGGCGGGCGCAGCCCGCCTCCCCCAAAACAATTTTTCAGGAAATTTTCAGATGATGGTCACCTGGCAAGCGACTGTTACTCTCCCGCCACCGTCATGCCATCAATTCGGATGGTGGGTGCAGCCACCGACCCGCGAAACTCCAAGTCATTCCCTATCTCGCTGATATGGAAGAACACGTCTTTCAGGTTGCCGGCCACGGTGATCTCCTCCACCGGATACGCGAACTCACCCTTCGAGATCCACATTCCGCTGGCCCCGCGCGAGTAGTCGCCGGTCACCATGTTCACTCCGAACCCGAGAAATTCGGTCACGTATAAACCCTCTTCAATGTCAGCCAGGATTTCCTTGGGCGTGCGGCTGCCCGGCTGCAGGAAGTAGTTGCCCGGCCCGATCCCCGGATTCCCAGCCAGCCCACGCGAGGCGTTGCCCGTGGTCTGCAAACTAAGCTTCTTCGCCGTATAGGTGTTCAGCAGATAGGAGCTCAGCACTCCGCGATCGATCACCACCGTCCGCCGCGTCGGCACGCCCTCGCCGTCGAATGGGCTGGTGCCGAAGCCACCCGGCATGGTGCCATCATCAATGATGGTCACATTTTCCCCCGCCACCCGCTGCCCCAGCTTGCCCGCCAGAAACGACGCCCCGCGATACACCGAGTCCCCGTTCACGCCTTCGAAGATGTGGTCCAGCATGGACCGCGAGACCATGGGATCGAGCACGATCGGCACGTTCGCGGTCTTTACCTTGCGCGCTCCCAGGCGTCTCACCGTGCGCTCGGCGGCGATGCGACCCACCTCCTCCGGTGACTCCAGCCGCCCCAGGTTGCGGGCGACTGAATACCAGTAGTCGCGCTGCATGGCGCCATCTTCTCCTTGCGCGATTGGCACCGCGGCAATCGAGCAGTACGACCGCCGGTATTCGCCAATAAATCCGTGCGAATTGGCCAGTACCTTGCGCCCGGCAGCGGCATCGAAAGATCCGCCTTCGGAGTTGCGGATGCGCGCATCGGCATCCATGGCCGCCTTCTCGCAGCGCCGCGCACAGTCGATGCGTTCCGCCGTGGGCAGGGAATAAACGTCCTCGTAGTAAAGATCCAGGTTCGCGGAGAGCACGCCCAATTGTCCGGGCTCGGGAATGCCAGCGTAGGGATCTTCCGAAGTCACTCGCGCCAGCTGCAGCGCCGAGCTCACCATGTGATCCAGCGCAGGCCGGGAAAAATCGCTGCTGTACGTGCTGGCGGCGCGCTGCC
>DATGIY010000241.1:0-3218 GCA_035295475.1 Terriglobales bacterium | reverse complement strand
AGCGCAGATTCCGGGTGCGATTGCCTTCCACGCGAAGGCGTCATGCTGAGGCCCTTCAGGGCCGAAGCATCTTGCGTGCAGCGCCCATGTCCTTCATGCCTGAAGTGTGGATTCCCCCGCGAGCTTTTCGATCTGTTCCTGGATTAACGGGAACGCAAAACCATACGCTAGAGCAGGGAAAAAGGCTAGGTCTGAGCTGTATGAGGAAGGATTCCGGTAGTTTGCGCGAGATGCTTCGGCCCTGAAGGGCCTCAGCATGACGCCCGAGATAGGAGCAATTTTCGTGCTTGCGAAGCTTTGTTGCCGCCTAACGGTCCCTGTATCATGAACGGCTCACCATCTCGCAACGTTAGCGAGAGAATTCATGCGTGGTCTGAAGAACAAGCGCGTGCTCATCACCGGCGGAGCCAGCGGCATCGGGGCCGCCACCGCTGCCCGCTTCCTGGAGGAGGGCGCGCGCGTGGTGGTGCTCGACCGCGACGTCAAGGCCGGGGAGCGCATCCAGCGCGAGCTGCTGGGTCTGTCAGGCGTGGTAAACGCTGACGTCGCTCACCTGGAGCAGGTGCAGGCCGCTTTTGCCCAAGCGGTTCAGACGATGGGCGCAGTGGACGTGCTCATCAACAATGCCGGTATTAGCATTCGCCACAACTTCCTGGAAATCACGCCGGAGGAATGGGACAAGGTGCTGGCAGTGAATCTGACCGGCGTTTTCTACGTGGCGCAGACGGCCGCCCGGCACATGATGGACAAGGGAAGCGGCATGATTCTGCAGACCGCCTCCACCAACGGCATGATGGGCTATCCCTACTACGCCGATTACAACGCCACCAAGGCAGGCGTGATCGAACTGACCAGATCGATGGCGCTGGAGTTGGCGCCCAAGGTGCGGGTGAATGCGGTCGCGCCCGGATACGTGCTCACGCCGATGCAGCGCGCCGAATACACCGACGAAATGCTGGAAGAAGTGAACCGCAAGATTCCGCTGCGCCGCCATGCTAAGCCGGAGGAGATTGCGGCGCTGTTCGCGTACCTGGCTTCCGACGATGCCGCCTTCGCCAGCGGCCACGTGTATGTGATGGACGGCGCCGAAACCGCCGGCGGCCTGGCCAGCCGCTAGCGACCGCTGGACCAGGCGAAGCGGGATTTCGGAAGGGCTTGGCTTCAGCCGAGCCGCAACAGAGCCCGTTAAGACCGGGCTTTAGTCAGCAGAGCACCGCACTGCGAACTGGCCGGTTTGTTCGGAAGGTCTGGGCTTCAGCCCAGCCGTACCAGGCTCAAGACGGCGGCTTCAGCCGCTGAGGGGCGTCCGGGATCGAACAACAAACCCTCAGTGCCAAGAATGGCGGATAATCTGTCCGCGTTTCGTTTAGCGCAAACTCGATCTCGAGAGATTATGAGGAAGAATGGACCGCAGAAGAGCACTCCCGCTCCCGGCCGTCTACAGGGCAAGGTAGCGCTGATCACCGGCGCAGCCTCCGGCATCGGACGCGCCAGCGCCCTGTTGTTCGCCCAGGAAGGCGCAGCGGTAGCCGTCGTGGATCTGAACGAAAAGGCCGGCCAGGAGGTCGCGAAGGATATCGTTGCACTCGGCGGACAAGCCTTATTCGTTTCCGCCGACGTGACCCGCGCCCGCGACTGCCAACGAGCTGTGCGCACCGTAGCCGAAAAATTCGGCTCCCTTCACGTCCTGTTCAACAATGCCGGCATTATTCGCCGGGCTTCGGTCCTCGATCTCAGCGAGGCGGAGTGGGACCGGGTAATGGAAGTCAACGTCAAATCTATTTTTCTGATGTCGAAATCCGCCATTCCGCTGATCGAGAAATCCGGCGGCGGCTCCATCGTCAACACGGCCTCGGGGTGGGGACTGGCTGGCGGACCGAAAGCCGCCGCTTACTGCGCTTCGAAAGGGGCAGTCGTACTGCTCACAAAAGCCATGGCCATTGACCACGGTCCGCGGAATATCCGCGTCAACTGCATCTGCCCCGGGGACACCGACACTCCTATGCTGCGCGGCGAGGCCGGCCAGTTGGGCACAGCTGCTGACAAGTTTCTGCGCGAAGCGGCGCAGCGCCCGCTGCGGCGCGTGGGCAAGCCGGAGGAAATCGCCGAAGCCGCGCTCTACCTGGCGAGTGACGCCGCCTCGTTTGTCACCGGTGCGGCACTAGTTGTGGATGGCGGCGGCTTGGCAGGAACTCTCTAAACCCGGCGCCCGTTGGCGCGCGCTCGCGCCATTCCGGCGCGAACTCCACGCTCCACGATGCGGTAATAGCCGGCGTCGTCCATAGTTTTCATGACGGTGGCCGCGATGCCGCCTGGGGTGGCGGCCTCATGCATTAAATTTTCCAGGGAAAGCTTGCCTGCCTGAAACGCCAGTACGCCCCCAGCCAGGGCGTGCGCGGCCGCAGCCAGCGCGGTTTTCCGGTCGAGCCCCAGCTTTTCCCCCGCCCCTGACAGGGCTGCCAGCGCGTGATAGCCGTGACTGGATGAATAAGTCGCCGTGAAGACATCAAATTTGTCTTCCGCGATCTCCAGCACGGTTCCGACCCGGGCAAAGAAGGCGCGAACGGTATTTCGCTCGCGCGGCGAAAGCTCGCGTGAGAACGCCAGCGCAGTGAAACCGCGTCGGGTACGGCAAGTGGGGCTGGGCATGGCCCGCGCCCAGCGCACCGGCGGACCCAGGTGCCGGCGCAACTTGACCAGGGGAACGCCTGCCGCGAGGCTCACCGCCAGCAGCGGGCGGTCCGGAGGCGCAAGAGAGCCAAGCAGTTGCGCCATGGAATCCGGCCGCACGGCCACTATCAGGAGGCTGGCGCGGGTGACCGCAGCGTGCAGATCGGGTTCAATCCGCGCGCGAAATTCGCGCTGCAACCGCCGCAGCTTCGCGGGGTGGCGGTCGTGCACGACAACTGGCTGATCATATCCGGCCAGACGAAGGCCGGAGAGGAGTGCTCCTGTAATGCGCCCGCCCCCGAGGAAGACTGTCTCTTTCATGAAAGCTGCGCGCACGCCGTATCCGAGGCCCGCACCAGGTTTTCGACATCCGCTTCCGTATGAGCGGTGCTGATGATCCAGTGCAGGCCGTTGGAAGGCGTCATGTAAATAGCTTGTTCAAGCAGCAGGTGCACGAAACGCGAGTATCGTGCCGCGTCCACATAGGAACAATAATCGCGGTAATCGTGGATGACCTCACGGTCCGTGAAGTAAATCTGGAACATGGG
>DATGIY010000240.1:0-3672 GCA_035295475.1 Terriglobales bacterium | reverse complement strand
GCGGCTGCGGCTCCACCAGGTGACCGGGTTCCAGCCGTAGACTCCATTTCTGGCCGATAGTAGCCAGCGCCAGCACACCTTCCATCCAGGCAAAGGACTCGCCAATGCACTGGCGCGAGCCGGCTCCAAAAGGAAAATAAGCCAGCTTGGGCCGCGCCGCCTTCGCTTCCGGAGTAAAGCGCTCCGGCTCGAAGCGCAGCGGTTCGGGATAGTAGCGCGGGTCCCGGTGCAGGACGTACTGGCTCATCAGCACAGTGGTGCGAGCCGGTAGCCAATAGGGTCCGAGGGCGAAATCCTGCAGAGCGCGCCTTCCCATGGCCCAAGCCGGAGGATAAAGGCGCATGGATTCCGCCAATACCATTTCCGTGTAGCGCAGGCGCGGGAGGTCATCGAAGGTCGGCAGGCGGCCGCTGAGCACCGCATCGAGTTCGGCATGAAATTTCTCTTCCGACCGCGGATTCTGTGAGAGCAGGTACCACGTCCAGCTTAGCGCGTTGGCAATGGTTTCGTAGCCGGCGAGAAAAATCGTGATGACCTGGTCGCGCAGGCTGGATAAGTCGCCCGGGTCAGGGTAGGCCTGGAGCAGCATGGAAAGCAGGTCATCCCGGCCCGGCGTCCGGCGATGTTCTTCGATCATGCGATAAACGGCGGCATCCAGCTGGCCGCGGGCACGTTTGAAAGCTCCCACTCCGGGAAGAGGAAAATGTACCAATACTTCGGCGGCCGGCATCAAGACCATGTAGTTGTACATGCCCATAATGGCGTTGATGGCCGCGGCCAGCCGGCGCGCTTCGTCGCCCAGGGTGATGCCGAAGAGCGTCTGGGCCACGATGGCCAAGCCCATTTCCATCATGGAGCGGGACACATCGATGGTTGATCCCGCCTTCCAGCTCTCGCCTGTCTGTCCGGCAATTTCCACCATGGCCTGGGCGTAAGCCCGAATGCGCTGGCGGTGAAAGGCGGGAGCCGACGCCAGGCGCTGGCGGCGATGAGCCTCCCCTTCAGCGGTGATCATGCCTTTGCCCAGCAGCAGCTCCGACCTGCGAACCGTGCGCTCCTTCTCGAAATTGTCGTTCTGCCGGACCAGAACTTCCGCGATCAGTTCAGGCTCATTGAGAAAGAGAATGTGCTGGCGCCCCAGCTTGTGGTGCACTACGTCGCCGTATTGGCGCGCCAGCTGCTCAAATAGCAGGATGGGATTCGCCGGCCGAAAGCGGTGCAGGGCGAACCACAGGAGCCCGTGCTCAGGACCAGGGGGGTAGCAGAACGGGCGCGCGCTGCGGCGCGAAAAAACGAGTTGTGACAGGCCGGCGCTCATGCGTTGCCAGAAAATTGGCTGTGCTCGAGGACAATGCTGTCACCCGCGCTCGCGCTGGCGGGCTACATCCATCATGCCACAGCTTTACGCGGCGAGTCCGCCCCGGCCCCACTCCGCCGGGCACCGGCGGCAATTAGATCGTGGCACGACATTTCATGCTTTACTCCGCGCACGCCGTACGGAGGCATCCTGCTCTTGCCGCAAGCCATCGGTTTGATTAGGACATCCCCCAGGCAGGAGAGGCGGGAGGCAGGCCCCGGAGCGACTGGCGCCCGCTCCAGAGTAATTGATGCCAATCTGGTCGAAATTCGGGAAAGAGGCAAACGTGCAATACAGGGCAGTCCGCGGAGTCCTGATTCAGCTCGCACAGCGGTTCCGGCGCCATTGGGGTCGCCAGCGCCGCAGCTCGGGGGGAAAAGTCCTGGTGGTACATGGCAGCCGCATGGCTGCTGAACTAGCGGAAATCCTCCGCCGGCAAGGCCTAAGCATTCACCTGATCGAGCAGGCAGCCCTGTTGGAACAGGTGCGCCGCACCCAGCCGGCCCTGGTGGTCAGCGATCTCTCGATCGGGGGCCTATCGGGAATGGAGGACGCCATCCGTTTGCGCCAGTTGCTGCCCACTTGCAAGGTGCTTCTGTTCTCCGGCCAGGGGCTGCGCCGCACATCGCTGCCCCGCGACTCGGAAACCGAGCTGGTGCGCACCATCGAGCGCCTGTGCAGTCAGCCGCAAAGCGGACAGGTGCTCTGGCTCGACCTAGCCCGTTTCATTCAGGTGACCCCGCGGCAGAAATCTATGGCCGCGTGACCCTCACCTGTGTATCTCAGTTGGTGACCCGTAATTGAACGGGGACAGTAAAAGAAGCGCTCGAAGATTTGGCGGTCACCTCAATGCTGTAGCTGCGCCCCTCACTGGAAGCTCCGCCGCTGCTCGGCGAAAAACTTTTTGATATGCCGCCGCAAGCGAAGCAGAAAAACAGAATCATGGCCACCGCTGCGGTCGTCAGCACCAGCCGGCATTTGCGTCGGGAGAACCTGGGAAAAACCACCGCCAGGCCAGGAGCGCACAACCAGAATGCCAGCCGCGAGAGAGGGTTTCCGAAAGGCTGGGACAAGCGGGCGGAATTTGCACTTGTCGTGACGGCCAGGGTTGTAGTCGCCCCGCCGCTGGTGGGCCATACCTTGCCGGGAGCAAACGCGCACTGCATTCCTGACGGCAGCTGCCCGCAAGAAAATTTCACCTCCGCGTCATAAAACCCGCTTACCGGCGACACACTGAGCGCGTATTGCGCGGTTTGTCCCTGGCTGACCGTCGTCGCAGCCGGCGAGATAACCAAGGGAGCGATGAAGAAATCCGCCATGGCCTGCGCCTTATCCGCCTTTCCCGGACAACCGTCCGTTCCCAGCGCCTGGCACACTGTCGCCAGCAGGCTTTCGTGGTTATAAAACGTTTGTGACTCAAAACCCCGGCGCACGTTGGGGCCGGCCACCACAGTCAGCACTCGCCCGCCGCAATTGCTGTCACTGTTGCTGGCATTGCAGCGGAAGTCCGGGTTGCTGCCCAGGTTGCCTTCGTCAAACACAACGAACAGCAGCCCGTCTCCCCCGGGCTGAAACTCCGGCAAAGCCAAAATGGACGGCAGCTGCTGACGCAGCCACTCGTCGGCGGCCTGCAAACTTCCGTCATGGGCATCGTTATCCAGATCGGGGGTTACATAGTTAAAATCAGCCGTTTTCCCTTCCTTCAGGTCCGAGGCCAGCTGCGGCAACGGAACCAATTGAAAGCGCAAGCTGCTGTCCGCCACGTCGGAAAAATAGGCCAGCGGGTTGTGCCGCTTCACGTAATGCCCCGACCACAAGCCTAGAAATCCTGCATTTGGCAATCCCTGCTGGTAGGAGCGAAAGCTGAGTCCCTTTTTCACCATGTGCCGGACCAGGTTATCGACGTTGAAGGTGTCGGGAGTGTTGTCGTCCGTTGTAACCGTTTGCCCGGCGGTCAGGTGCATGAGCGCGGAAAGGGAGTTGTGCATGTCCGCGTAATATTGCGCGGCTATGCCGTACTGGCTGCCTACAGCCATCAAATACGGCATGGCAGCTTCCGCATCTTCGAAGCTGTGGTTCTCCTCGGCCACGAGCCATACGTGCCGCGAGCGCGGCACTTGCGCCAGCGCCTGCCCGCAAGGGAGGCATATCGCCAGCAACCATAGCAACCACTTGTTCATGTTTTCTCCAAAGCCGCAGTGCCCGAACAGCTCTGGATTGGGTCCAGAACAAGGCGGCGAGAGTTGCAGGATCTTCTCTGGAACGCCGGTAACGGCGCCAATTCAGAGTAGCCAACCCATCCTCTCGTTCCCATA
>DATGIY010000239.1:0-4389 GCA_035295475.1 Terriglobales bacterium | reverse complement strand
CGCGCCGGTTCCTCCCGCCGCAGTGGCGCGATTGCCCCAGCCGAAGCCAAACTGGGTTCCGAGATCGCGGGCGAAGGTGCGCGTCGCGGCCACTACCCGGGCCTCAATCTCGACTTCCTGCGTCTTGCGGTCCAGCTGGGTGATAAGCCGGTCAATCTGCGGAATCACGCTGGGAATGTCCTGAATGATCAGCGCGTTGGTGCGATCATCGGAAATGATGTCGCCCCGGGAAGTGAGCAGTTTCTTCAGCGTGGGCACCACGTCCTTGGAGTGGGCGTAGCTGAGATAGCGGGTTACGGTGACTTTATCCGCAGCCAGCGCTTCCGCTTCCACCTGTGCCCGGCGCGCCTCGGCTTCTTTGCGCAGCGTATCGATGGTGGCGATGCGCAACACGTTGCCCTCGAGCTGGCGATCCAGGCCATTGTTCTTCAGCACGATGTCGAGGGCCTGGTCCCACGGCACGTCATCGAGGACGATCGTCAGGGTGCCGTGCACTTCGGGATCGAGCACGATGTTGAGCCCGCTGATCTCGTGGATAAGACGGAAAAAGTCCTTCAGATCGACGTCTTTAAGATTCACCGAGATAGGCTCGCCCGTATAGCGGGGCTTGGCTGACGGGTGGATGTTCTCCGACATCTGCTTTTGCTGTTCCGCTGCCAGGTTCTCCGCCGGCTTGATAGCTACAGCGGTGGAACCCTGGGCGGAAGCTGCGGGCGCCGGCGCCGCGGCGGGCTGGCTGGACTGTGGCTGGGCCGCGGAATCCATCGACGCGCTTTCGCGCGGCAACAATAAGCTATTGGGTAAGCTGCTGGCCATGGTAGCGGCGGCTGTGAGCGCGCGGGCGGGCGGCTGAATGCCGCTTTCGGCGGGGCGCGCGTTGTATTGCGGCTCAACTAACACAAAGTCCTTCGCCGGAACAGCGGCGGCGCTCTGCTGCTGCGCGGCGGGATTCGCCGGCTGCCGTAGCGAAGCCGGAGTACTTACCGGGTGTGCCGAGGCAACGCGAGCCGGTTGCGAAGCGGGAAGCGCCGGCGCCGCGCTGGCCGCGGAAGCCTGCGCCACGCTGGCCGCATGCAGCTTCACGATGATCCTGTTGCCCTCGGGCACGAGCTGGTAAGCGCGCGCGGCGGCCAGGTCCACCACCACGCGGGCCAGAGGCGGACGGGCGCTGTTCTGTCCCAGGCGCACCGCCCTAATACCGTCAGAGTCCACCACGATGTTTCGAGAATGGGACACCACCGCGCCAGGCACATCCACCACCAGACGATCGGGATTAGCGATCATGGTGGCTGTAGCCGACAGCTTGGCGCTGCCCGTAATCTCGACGCTGATCCCGTCGCCGCTCTTGAGCACATCCACCTTCTGGATGAGCGGGTGCTCTGGCGCGGTCCCCGCCGCCGATGCACCCGTGGTCTGGGCCGCGGCCATGGACAACGTCAGCAGGGGAATGATTGCCAGCAGTTGCTTTCGCCTCATTTGCTTCTCCCTAACGCCCACGTCCGGCCGGCCATGCCGTTGACTCACGGCTCTGCCAGGTGGCGCGCAGTGCAATTCGTCTTGGCGGGGCAATGCCCGCCCTGCTCCGGCCGCTTATACCGCCGGAACGAAAATCTTCTTCACCACATCGCGGGTCGTTTTGTGGCCCAGCGCGTCCTCCACCGTCTCCTTGAGCACCATGGAGTCATCGGTGATCCGGGCCACGAACCCGTTAAAAATGGGGTCGTTTTCCCGCAAGAAATAGGCCTTGTTAGCCGCGTTCACTACCACCGCGATCATCCCGTCCTGGGAGCGGACGATACCCCGCAGGCTGATGGAATCCGCGGCCAGACAACGCTTGCCGCCGCTGCAGCCTACCCCCGGCCCGCTCATGTGAGTCACCACCGGGCTGAGGAAAGGATCACGCTTGTTGGCATCCCGTTTGGCGGCATCGGTCATGCGCTGCTCACCCGACTCCGTGCCCACGGCATCCTTGGGCAGCAGTTTCTTGGCGTCCGGAACACCACCCTTTTCATGGTCCGTCTTGGCGCTGGGCCGTGAAGCTCTGGCCTGCGATGGCGCGGTTTTCGACGAAGACGCCTTGCTCGGCGGCTGCGAAGCCGGGTTTGGCGCTTCCGGCGAATCGGCCACACCTTGCTGCGCGTTCCAGGTCTTCTGCGCGGTTTTCAGCTTGGCGCGCGTAGACTGGATAATCTGCGGCGATTGCGCCCAGGCCGCCGCCGCCCCCATCAGCACCACCGCAAGTATTGCTGTCCGCTTCATATTCGGATCCCCTAATTCAACGCCGGAGAACCAGGCCGGCGTACCGCTCCCTTGCCGCCTGGCGCCGCCTGCTGGTCATGACTGAAAAAAGTAGTCGCGGTGCAGGTGGCGGCTACGCTTTCCCCGGGCGCGTAGGCATAGGTGTGCTTGACCTTGGCATCCGCCGGCCGGCTGACAGACGCCATCTGCAGATCGGAAATGTTGATGATGCGTTCCAGATGAGCAACGCGGTCAAAGAAGTTGAGCACCGAGTAGTACGGGCCATCTAACTCCACCTCGAACGGTACCTCGGTGTAAAACTCGCGGGTATTGGTGGGCTCGGCGGTATAGCGGCGAATCTCAATCCCCGATTTTTCCGCCTCCCCTTCCAGCATGCGCATGAACTTATCGGCCTGCTTTTCGTCGGGCACGATGCGCTCCTGGATCGCGAGCTGCAGCTTGAGGTTTTCGATCTGCTGCTCAATCTGCACCAGCTTGGGCCGGTAGCGCTCCAATTCGGCGTTCTCCGCCGCCTTCGTGGCCAGCCTCTGGGCATCAGCATCGTTGGCCGTGCTCATGCTGCGAAAAACGGCAAAATAAGCGCCCAACGTGAGCAGGGCTGCCACGCAGGCAATCGCCCCCCACTGCTTTGCTTCCGGCAAATCACTCAGGTTCGCCATGATCGCGCCTCTAACTCTTCTGCTTCTGGCAAGTAATGGTGAAGATGAAGGCCTGCATGTTCTTGGCCTGGTCGTCCTGATAGCTTTCCTTCATCTCCACGGTTTTGAAGTATCCGGTCTTTTGCAGATTCGTGACCAGATTGGCTACTGCCGTCTCGCTCAACGCCCGGCCTTCAATGTCGATACTGCTGCCCTGATCCTTGACCAGGCTCAGCCACACCGCTTCCGTGTTGTCCACCGTGCCGCCCAAGGTGGACATGAGCTTGACCGGGCCGAACTGGTTGGAGCGCAGCTCATCGATCACGTCCACCCTGCGCTTGTACTGCTGCATCTGTTTCTGCCGCTCCAGGTACTTGGCTTTGACCTCGGAAAGCTCGCGGTTCTTGCGCTCCGCCTGAACCATCTGGTCCGCCAGGCGCGCCTTTTCCGCATTCAAGTGGTACCAGTAGCCGAAGTTGAGAGCGCCGGCCACCACTAGCACCAGCAGCACCTTCAGGGCCACGCCCACGCCGGCCGCCGGCATCAACGACAACCGGGGAGCGCGTTTCCCTTTCGCTTTCGGAACACCCAGCAGGTTAATGCGGATCATAGGTCGTCAAAACTCCTCAGGGCCAGTCCCACCGCCACCGCCAGCTGGCCCGCATTCTGCTCGATCAATTCCAGGCCCGGGCCCACCGGCGGGAGAACTTTCTGGAAGGGATTCAATTCTTCGACGGGCAGGGAAAATTCCTGCCGCAAGGACTCGATCAGGCCGGGCACTTTGCAGGAGCCGCCGGCCAGGAAGATCTTCTCGATATGCTCCCCGGCGGCGGTAGCGCGGAAGAAGTCGAAGGTCTTCTGAATTTCCAGAACGATAATTTCCGTCACCTGCTGCAGGATGGGCGCCTTGGCGTCTTCGCTGACCGTGCCCACTTTCTTGCCCAGCTTGAAGGCTTCCGCGTCCTCGAAAGTGAGGTCGAGTTCCTTCTGCAGCGAATCGGTGTATTGGTGGCCGCCCACGCTGACATCGCGCGTGAACAGCGGCACCGTGCCCTTCACGATGTTGATGTTCATCACGCTCGCGCCCAGGTTGAGCAGCGCCACCGTGGCGTTGGGAGCCGGTTCGTAGTTGTACTCGTAGCAGTTCTGCAGCGCGAAAGCGTCGATATCCACGATGGCCGGCGATTTGCCCGCCATGGAAAGCACGTTGGTGTAGTTCAGAATCTTGTCTTTCTTCACCGCCACCAGCAGCACGTCCATGGTGGGGTTGGAAGGATCCTCGGAGAGGATCTGGTAATCGATGCTGACGTCGGCGATGTCGAAAGGAATGGCCTGCGCCGCTTCTTTCTGAATGGTCTCCGCCAGTTCCTGATCGCTCATCATGGGCAGCGGAATCTTTTTCACAATTACCGAATGGCCGCTGACCGAGGTGGCCACCGCCCGCGATTTGATCTGGTTGTCCGTGAACAGCTTGGAAATGGCGCTGGAAACC
>DATGIY010000238.1:0-4379 GCA_035295475.1 Terriglobales bacterium | reverse complement strand
CGCCAGCCCATGACGGCCAAGGAAGCCACGGGCGTAGTACAGAGCATCCTGACGTCCCAAGGCCCGGCAGTAACGCATTTCCATGGTGGCCTGGTGATGCCCAGCGTGGACGAAAAGCCTCGTGATCCGCACTATCGGCTGCTGGAAAAGGCTGGTGTGGTGAAAACCGCCAAGGCGGCGGGCGGCGGCACAATGGTGAGCATGACACCGCTGGGCGATCGCATCATGACCTCGATCGCGGGCGTTAAGAAATGGAAGAATGCGGATGGAACAACCTCCTTCGCCGTTCCTCTGGCTCAACGCCAGCTGGTCGAAATTTCCAAGGTGACCATGAACGGGGTAAATGATGCAGTCGTGGATTACACCTGGAAATGGGTGCCGAACCAACTGGGGGATGATTTTGACGCAGCCGGTGATCTGGTGAAGAGCTTCAATACCTGGGACCGGGCAACTTTGATCGACAAATACGGCGCAGACTTCTACCATGGCGACCCCACGAAGGCCACGGTGAGCCTGGTTCGTACCGACAAGGGCTGGAAGATAGCGACGGAGTAAGCGGCGAGAAAAGGAAACTTTGCCGGCTGTCGCAAGCAGGAAGGTTCCATGCCTGGAGAACCATTGCCGCCGGAAGTTCAGCGCTGCTCAGCGCCGCACAATCAACGGCACAGCAATTACGGCGGCCACGATTCCGGCGATCCGTAATCTACTAAAGCGCTCCTTTAGGAAACAGGTTGCAAGCAACACCGTTGTAAGCGGATATAGAGAACATAAAACCACCGAAACATCGAGCCGACCCGTCTGATCGGCACGGATAAAGAAAGCTGTTCCGGTCACGTCCAGGGCGCCTGCCAGAAGACCGAGGAAGGCAAATCGGGTAGCGATTCCGCCTCGCCGCCAGCGCACCATCACGATAGCGGAAACAAGCAAGAGAGAGATGCAGCGGGTCAGGGCCGCACTCCACAGCGCGGAGCTGTTGCCGGTCTGATCAATGCACAAGAAAAAGCCAGCAAAACCGAATCCTGCCAACAGGGCCAATCCCAGGCCTTTGGGTCGACCGGAGAAGTGCTCGGGCCGGGAAATGAGCCAAATGCCCAAGCCAGCAAGGAGGAAACCGGTGACCTGCAGGGGATGAGGTATGCCTTCAACGGTGAAGGCAAATGCGACCGGGATAGCTGCCGCCAGCAGAGCTGCCACAGGGGCGTTAAGGCCCATTTGGCCGGAGGCCAGGGCACGATAAAAGATGGCTAGGGCCACACCCCCGCAGGCACCCGCCGCCAACGCCCATAACATGGGTTGAGTGGCGGGAAAAGGTGCGTGGGCAAGCAGCGCGACGGTGGCCATCATCGTGAGGCCGCTGGCATGGGCGCAGGCGGTAACCAGGAACGAATCGGCAGTTCTGGAGGCGATACCGCCCAGAAAATCAGCGCTTCCCCAGCACAAAATGGTGATCAGGCTGTAGGCGGCAGAGAGGTAGTTGGACGAGCTCAAGAGTTTTCCGAGCTCCAAGCCGGCCAGCCGAACTTTGCCTCACATGGCGAGCACAGGGACAAGAGCTGCATAGGGCTGAGTGCGTATGGTAAAGGGGGCAGAAAAAAGGGTCAAACCAAAGCGCGGGCGCGGTAAACTCGGAAAATGCCGGGTAACAGCTCAAAATCGCCGCAGGGCCATTGTCTTTGGTTATCTGGCCGGGCGGCGGTGGCGCCGCTTACTCTCGTGCTGTCAACGATCTCCAGGGTTGCGGAACCGCCGCCCTGGGACGTGTGGGGATCATGATGAGAAACATTGAGGATGTACTGAAGCAGAAGGAAGCGCGTATCCACCAGTTACGAGTGGAAATTGAAGCATTGCGACTGGTTGCGCCCTTGCTGGCCAGCGGAGAGCAAGCCGCGGCAGCCGGAGCCCAGGCTGGCGGCGGTAACGTCACGGTGATTCCCTCCACCCCTCGCCCCGACGATAAACTCGATCTCTCCTCTTTCCTGAACGACGTAAGCTCCTAGGGAGAGCACAAGGCACGCCGCTGAACGGCGGAGCGAACGTCATCCCTGATTTCCGTGAAAAGCCGTCAGGCTACGTGTCCCTTGCGCTTAGCTCCGGAGACATGCTCGGGGCCAGCAAGACATTCTCTAAGCTTGGAGAGAATGGCGCTGTGCTCCCACTTGCACACTGAGTTAGCGGACGAGGATTCGGAACGGAAGCGGGCCTGCGGGCGCAGCATAATCCAGTGCGTCTTGCAGAACTGCTCGGCTTGGCGCATCAGGTCCTCTCGCGTCAGATCCGCAAGGTCGTGGTCCAGGAGGACGAAATCGAAGGGTTTGGTGTGCAGTAACTGCAGGGCTTCCTGACCGCTCCAGGCCGTGGTGGTGCCATAACCCTGGTCTTCCAGGAGACGTTCCAGATCAATCAGTACTTGTTCGTCGTCATCAACGATGAGGATGGTCTTGCGCTGCGTCTCCATGATTCTTTCCCCGGTACTTTTTGAGTGCACCACAGCCTTGGCGTAATTGCGGGAACTGTAGCGAATTTCATTGGAGGATACTGTGATGGGGGTCACACCAGGAGTAAAAACAATCGTAACCACGGTAACCAAAGGGATACGCGATTGACTTGACCGCCTTCCGCGCGGCCTCAGACTTTCAATGTTGCGAAACGCAACTGCGGTGTCTCGTTGTGTCTAAACGCCCGCAGATGAGCCGCTCAGCAGTTCCGCGCGAACGTTCTTGAGCACATAGGCGGCACGTTCCACGCCTGTTTCACCGGGAAGAATGGGATCCTCATTCTCGATGCTGAGAATGCCGTCATATCCAACTTCCATGTAAGTGCGAATAACGTCTTTCCACAGGGAGGCGCCGTGACCGTAGCCGACGGCGCGAAAGATGGCGGAAGCGCTGGGAATATCCTTCGGCTCGAAGGCAAAATTGAGAACGCCGTAGCGGGCAATATTTTCCTTGAACAGCACGGTGTCTTTCATGTGGGCATGAAAGATGGCGCCTTGCTTACCCAGAAAACGGATCACTTCGACAGGGTCGCACTCCTGCCAGAAGAGGTGGCTGAGATCGCAGTTGGCGCCGATTTCCTCGCCCACGGCCTCGCGCAGGCGCATCAGCGTTTTTGGGTTGTAGACCACGAATCCGGGATGCATCTCGAAGGCCAGTTTATGGACGCCATGTTCGCGGGCAAACCTGGCCGCCTCTTTCCAGTACGGAATGACCTTTTCCTTCCACTGCCAATCCAGTATCTGGGCATACTCCGGAGGCCAGCGATAAGTCGCCCAGTTAGGCATGGTGTCGGCCGGGCTGCCGCCGGGACAACCGGAGAAGCCAACGATCACTGGAACTTCAAGCCGTTCGGCCAGCAGCACGGTATTGCGAAAGATCTGCGCATCGCGGGCCGCGATTTTGGAATCAGGATGGACGGGATTTCCGTGGCAACTGAGCGCTGCGACGACGATGTTGCGGTCCTGGAACTTCTTCTTCCAGGCGCTCGCTTTGGCTGGATCGGCCAGTAGTTCCTCAACGGGGCAATGACTCGCGCCAGGATATCCCCCGGTACCGATTTCCACCGCCTCGAGACCGAGGGCGCTGATCTTTTCCAGCATCTGGTCGAGGGTGAGGTGGTTGTAAACAGGATCAAAGACACCAATCAGCAGCTTGCGGCGCGGTGAGGGCGCCCCGCCTTGTCCACCACCGGATTTAGCCATGGAGGCCGGACCGGATTCCGAACCCGAAATCAACGCGGCGGAGAGAGGCTCGGCGGAAGCCAGAGCAGCCATCAGACCACCGGTGGCGGTGAGAAATTCACGCCGATTGGAGCGCCAGTTCGAATTATCAGCCATCGCTCTTCCTTTAGCTTTGAATAAGCGTGCTTGCGAGCAACATCTATCACCAATAGTTAGCTTTCCGGGGGAGGTGGACATCCGGGGAAATCCCGGCGAAACGTATTGCCGATGTACTGCAGATCCTTGATACCGATTTCGCTGGTGAAAAAACCATCACAGGTCATTTTGCGCAGCCAAGCGAAGAAGTTCACCCCTTGGCTCAGGCTCTTGTCCTTCAAACCATTGGCACGGTAGGCAATCAAGTCGAGGATTTCCTTTTGCTGGGCCGGATCACAGTCGAGATAAACCTTGCCATAGCGATCCGAGCAGGACGAATCCAGCCACATCAGTCCTCCGCCAAGAGTCAACTGATAGTCGGTGTTTTCGCTGGTGAGCAGATCGATGAACTCGGGAGCGCCGGCCTCGATAGCGCCGCCAGAGTGCCCGTCCGGGGGAATGATGGTCTGGCAGAGCTGCCGTAAGGTTGCGTATTGGTGCGCGGTGAAAAATTTGGGCTGGTAGGCGCCGGAAGCCGCCTTCTCCTGCTGCACCATGCGATGAGCAT
>DATGIY010000237.1:0-3533 GCA_035295475.1 Terriglobales bacterium | reverse complement strand
AGCCCTGGAAGTGTTTTGCCGTCGGTCCGTGGAATCTTCGCCGGCTAAGTGCTAACTGCTAACTGCCAAATGCTGGGCATGAGAAACTAAACCCTCCACCCATGCCCGCCTTCTGCGACATCGCGCTTCCGGTTCCGCTGGACACCACGTTCACCTACCGTGTGCCCGGCGGGGACGGACTCCTGGGCAATGGCATGCAACCGGTCATCGGCGGACGCGTGCTGGTACCCTTCCGCGAGCAGCGGCTTTCAGGCGTGGTGGTGGGGCTGCACGATCGCGAGCCTTCGGTCAAAACCAAGCCCTTGCTGCAGGTGCTGGACTCCGTGCCGGTGCTCGATGCCAGCCTGATGCGGCTGGCGAAGTGGGTGGCCGAGTATTACCTGGCGCCGTTGGGAGAAGTATTTCGCACCATGCTGCCGCTGGCCGCGGAATTTCGCCGCGCCCGCGCCTATCGCATCACCGACGCGGGCGAGCTGGCGCTGCATCAGGCGGGAATGTCCGGATCTTCCACACGCTCGCGCCAGGAACCGTTGCAGCAGATGCTGGAATTTCGCGTGCTTGATTACCTGGCGGGCCGGGAAAGCGCGCGAGAACAGGTGCTGAAATCGGCCACGCACGCCGATACCAAAATCCTCGCCTCACTCGTGCGCAAAAAGTGGATTGTGCGGGAAGATTTGTCGTCGGCCGGTGAAGCCCGCCGGATGGTGAAGGTGGCAGCACTGCAAGCCAACGCAAGGTCACCCGGCTCGGACTCGCTCAGGAGGACAGAAGAGGGTGCGTCGGTGGAGCGAACCACCAAACTCAACGCCAACCAGCGACGAATCCTTGAGGCGCTAACCCAGACCGGCGGACGTGCACGGGTAAGCGATCTGCGTGAACTACCGGTCCCGCCTACCACCCTGCAGACCCTGGTCAAGCGGGGCCTGGTGGAGATCGTGGAAGAGCCCGCGGATTTTGCCCTTTCCAGCATCAAGCCGCGGCCTTCGCCGTTTCAGTTCCAGTTCACGGCAGCACAGCAAAGTGCCCTGCAACAGATCCGGGCGGCGGTGGAAGCGGGGAAATATGCCGGGCTGCTGCTGCATGGCGTCACGGGATCGGGCAAGACCGCGGTTTATCTGACTGCCATGCACGCGGTGCTGCAGGCTGGACGTTCCGCCATCCTGCTGGTGCCGGAAATCGGGTTGACCCCGGCAGTGGCGGCCGATCTGCACCAGATTTTCGGCGACCAGGTAGCCATCTTGCACTCCGGTCTTACCGATCGCGAGCGCGCCGAGCAGTGGCATCGCATCCGGGGGGGAGAGTCGCGCATGGTGGTGGGGACTCGCTCGGCCGTATTTGCGCCCGTTTCCGACCTGGCGCTGATTATTGTCGATGAAGAGCAGGATGGCTCCTACAAGCAGGAAGAAACGCCGCGCTACCACGCGCGCGATGTGGCCGTCATGCGGGCGCGCATGGCGGGCGCAACCGTGGTGCTGGGCTCGGCCACGCCTTCGCTGGAGTCTTACTTCAACGCGCAAAAAGGCAAGTACACGCTGCTGGAACTGCCAGACCGGGTGGAGCAGCGGCCGCTGCCGGAAGTCGAGGTCCTGGACATGAAGGCGGAGTTCCGCGAAACCGGGCAGGAGCAGGTGATTTCGCGGCGGTTGGCGGCGGAAATTGGGGAGCGGCTGGCGCGGCGGGAGCAGGTGATGGTGCTGCTCAATCGCCGGGGATATGCGCCGGTGGTGCTCTGCCGTGCCTGCGGCCACACCGCGCAGTGCGCCAATTGCGCCATCGCGTTGACCCACCACAAGCGCGAGCACCGGCTGCAATGCCACTATTGCGGCTACATGCAGGCGGTGCCCAAGACGTGCGAAGAGTGCGGCAGCGAATACGTGTATTTCGTCGGCACCGGCTCGGAGAAGCTGGAAGAGCTGCTGCACGGCATCTTTCCCCAAGCCCATATCGGGCGGCTGGACCGCGATACCGTGCACGGCCGGCACGATTTTGAACGCATGCTCAATCAATTGAATGCAGGCGAACTCGACATCCTGGTGGGCACCCAGATGATCGCCAAGGGTCATGACGTGCATGGGGTCACGCTGGTGGGCGTGGTTGGGGCGGACATCGCGCTGGGGCTGCCCGATTTTCGCGCCGCCGAGCGCACCTTCCAGCTGCTCACGCAGGTGGAAGGAAGAGCTGGCCGCGGCCAGAGCCCGGGCAAAGTGGTGCTGCAGACTTGTTTTCCCGAGCACTATGCGGTGCAGTTCGCGGCCGCGCACGATTTTGGCGGCTTCTACGACAAGGAGCTGCGCTACCGCAGCTGGATGCATTACCCACCGTTCAGTGCCGTGGCCAATGTGCTGGCGCGCGGGGAAAAACTGGACGACGTGCTCAAATATGCTGGATTGCTGGGCCGCTGGTTCGAGAAGACTTCACACGTGGGAATTCGCGTGCTGGGTCCTGCGGTTGCTCCCATCGCCCGGCTGAAGCGGGACTACCGCTATCACTTCGTGCTGAAATCAGCCAGCCGGGAAAAGCTGAACGCCTTGCTGCGGGCCATGCTGGCCTATGCCGCCGAGCAGAAGATTCCTCGCAGCAGCCTTATCGTGGATGTGGATGCGGTGTGGCTGATGTGAAGCCAGTTGCCGGCGAACGGCCTAGTGTCCCGGCCAGCTCAAGGCGGCGCCGCTGAAGGGCGCGGGAACGATGGTGAGGATGAGCATCGCCAGGGCAAAGAGGGCCAGAAGCTTGCGTTTGCGGTCCAATCCGGGCCAGGGACTCACGCGCGGATGACGGAGTCCGCTTAAGAACAGAAGAACCGCCCACACCAGCCACCCCGCCCACAAGAAGATTCCCATGGGAAGAAGAACGAGCAGGCTCAGGCGCGAGACCCAGCGGTGGGCGCGCGGCCAAAGCGAAAACACAATGTGGCCGCCATCCAACTGTCCTCCCGGCAACAGGTTCAGCGCTGTCGCGAACATGCCCACCCAGGCGGCAATGCCAATGGGATGCATGTACATGTGATCCAGGGGAATCGCCGAATGGGGTCCCAGCCGGTGGGCGAGGTGGAAGATCAAGGGATAACCAAATTGTATGTCGGAAGCCACCATGCCAGGGACCAGCGGCTTCGACACAAACACCGCGACGATCAGCATCACCACCGAGAGCACAAACCCGGCTATCGGGCCGGCAATGCCGATGTCAAACAGGTCAGAACGCGATCGAATGGGCGAGCGAATCAGGATAAATGCGCCCATGGTCCCGATCAGCGTAGGCGCCGGGATGAAGAACGGCAATGTGGCGAAAACCCCGTACTTGACGCAGTAGTAATAGTGGCCCATCTCATGCGCCAGCAAAACTATGAGCAGGGTGACGGCGAATGGTATCCCGAGCAGCAATCGTCGCGGCTGTTGCACGGCCCAGCCCAGCGGGAAAAGCGGCAGAGTATCGTCGGCAATGGAGAAGGCGGGCCGGTTATTGAGGAAGTTGTCCTCCATCCGCGCGCCTACCACCAGGGTGGTGAACACCGTCGCCAGCAGCAATAACAGGTG
>DATGIY010000236.1:0-4648 GCA_035295475.1 Terriglobales bacterium | reverse complement strand
CAAACTCGCCTGTGGCGGTCTTGAACGTTGGCGACTTCAGCCTTTCCGCCCCCCAATCAGTCAGCGTTTCCAGTCCTGGCGGCAGCGCCAGCGCCAATCTCACCATCGCCTCTATAGGAAGTTGGGCCGGCACCGTCAATTTCACGCCGGCTTCATGTTCCGGCCTGCCTGCGGAAACCACCTGCAGCTTCAGTCCTGCGTCGGTCACTGGTCCGGGGGCAACCAAGCTGACCATCACTACCACTCAGAGCAGCATGTTGCAGCCCCTTTTCGGGTGGCCCATGGCTCCGTTTGCTGTGGGATGTCTTTTTGCCGTCGGCGGACCCATGAACCAGCGCCGGCGGAAGCAGTTCCTGAGCTTTATTGTGCTGGCCCTTGTAGCTTTGACTTTATCTTGTGGTGGTGGCGGCACAAGCTCTGCCGTCCACAACCCAGGCACGCCGGCCGGCACCTATACCGTTGTGGTCACCGGCAACAGTTCGCTGGTTAACCATACCGCCAGTTTTAAGTTGAATGTACAGTAGCTATTGAGCATACCCAATTTGGAACTAACTCCGTCGCGAAATCTCCCGTAGTTGTTGCTTCCCACCCCTCCCGGTCAGAAAATCGTAGATGGGAATTGTAAGAACCATTCCCATCGCAAACTCGCCGTTCCCATTTTGAACGGTAATGAGGTAACAAGCTCAGAAAATCACGAAGCTCTGGGCTGATTCCGAAGCGCCCACCATTCGGCAAAGAGGTGCGGTCTGTGATCTGTTTACAGCTTGTTCTCTCGTCATTTCGTAAACCGAAGCTTCCGCTTTTAGGATCACTCAGCTGCGGCATAGAAAGCGGGATTCTTATGCGTTCCGTAATTAAAACATTTATTGGTTTCTTTGTGCTGATTGCCATCTCTGCCGCTGCCCAGACCGACGTGCCCGGACCGCTTACGGTTACCGGTACGCCTGGTGGTGGCTATCTTTCCGGCCCCATTACCGAGACCTGCGAGGAGCCTGCAAAAGGTCAGGTCAAGTGGTGTAACGGACTGATTTCGGTTGATGGTGCGGCCTATCTGAGCGCCATTGGCAGCATTGGTCCGATAGGCCCGACGGGTCCAGCCGGGATCGCTGGACCGAGCGGCCCTGCCGGACCGAAAGGAGATCCGGGTTCCGTCGGCCCTGCCGGCGCCGCTGGGCCGCCTGGACCAGCTGGATTGCAAGGAGAGGCCGGTCCCATGGGCCCTCCCGGACCTTCGGGCCCTGCAGGACCACTCGGCCCTAAGGGTGATGTTGGGGAGAGCGGACCCACTGGCCCGGCTGGTCCCCCAGGACCGGTCGCCGCGCCTGTCAACTATGCTTTTCTGGCCTATCCCAACGCGCTGCCGTGGACTCAGCCTAGCGGCATCACCGAGCTGCTTGGCGGCGCCGCTCGCCTGCAGATCGACATGACTGCTGCCAGCAGCGCTCGCCTGTTTGTCCAGGTGATGAGTGCGGGCACTCCCGACAGCAAAATCTGGTCGCAATATTCCACGGACGACGGCCTTACCTGGACCACGCTGACTCCCTCGGTAACGGAAACCAGGGGGGCGCACACCGGCACCTGGACTGCCATCCCTTCCACCGCGCAGGCTGATGTCCTCGTGCGGATTGTCGGCTCGGGCGGCAATCTTCGCGTACGTCCCAGCTTTACGCATGTTTGCTTGCAGGTGAAGTGACCATGACAAAAACCATCATTCCCGGACTTCTAATCCTGCTTTTTGTGCCTCTCTGCCACTCCCAGCTGGATTCCATTGGAACGCCCGTTATGGGGCTCCACGTGAACAAGAGCGCCACGCCTTTTCCCTCGGTGGCAGTGCGCACCCAGCGTTTATGGGACACGCAAACTACCTGGGCCCAGCTGAATCCCTGCAATCCTGCCGGCGCGAGCAATGTGGCCGAGCATCCACCCGGTGATCCGCAGAACGACTGCTTACAGCTGGACAACGCTTGATTCGCGGGTAGAGCAGGCGGCAACTCACGGTGTGCAGGACATTCTGTACACCGTTTCTCAAACCCCGGTGTGGGCCTCAGCCCATCCCCAGCAGACGTGTGGTTCCGCTGTTACGGGCACTTGCGTGCAGCCTTCTGACATCGGCAGCGGCGACAATTACTGGAAGAATTTCGTCACCGCGTTCATGTCGCATCGCGCTGCCATGGCCTACGGGGGTTTGATCAAGACCATCGAAGTCTGGAATGAGCCGCAGAATAAAGCGCGCTGGTGCCGGCCCGTCCAGGATGCCGCTTGCGACGCCACCTGGGCCATGCTGGCGACCATGATTCGCGACGCTGCCGCCATCATTCACACCACCGCCGGGGTCAGCGTCGCGCTGCCCGGCACCGGCCTGAAGCCTTCTAGCGGCGGCGTAGACGCCAGCGACAATCTTCTTACCGAGTTGGAGAATTTAGGAGCCCAGGACGCGATCGACATCATAGCTATGCATCGCTACGACACGCCCGCGTGCCCGGATTATCCTTCGGCCACGGCTATTTTGACCGACAGCGGCAGCATTACCGCTTTCAAGAGCATGATCGCCGGCCACGACCGCCAGGCGGCCAAGCCTTTGTGGTTCACCGAAGGCAGCTGGGGTCCTACTGCCGAATGTGCGGACTGGGCGGTTGATCTGGCTGCGCAGCGCGCCTTCTTCGCGCAGTGGTTCATTGGGCTGTACGGCGAAGGCGTATCTCGAACCTACTGGTACAACTGGGACATCAATGCCAAGCTCTGGCAGTCGGACAGCGCCCCCGTCGGCCAAGTGCTAGATACCACCGACTGGATTCCAGATGGCAATGGAGGAAAACTGAACTGGGCGGGCGCCGCGTACAACCGGCTGCAGGACTGGCTCACTGGCATAACCTTTGCCAATTCTCCCCATGGCTGTACCGCGGAGAACGATGTTTGGACTTGTGAAATCAAAAAAGACGGCCGGCAAGCACGCTTTGTCTGGTATGACCGCTGGGGCAGCACGACCGACTACGTGCCTGGCGCAGCGTTCAGCGGTGGACGGCAAACCCAGATTGATGGTACGAGCCGGGTCATTGGGGACGGCAGCTCTAGCATCAGCATCGGCCCCGAGCCGCAGCTCCTCGAGCAGTTACCGCCCATGATTCTGCGCCTTAATCCCGGAGTGCGCTTAGGTCCCGGGGTGCGAATTGGTCCGTTGCCGCCCTCTCCGGGAGCCGCTGGGCCTGCTCGTAATTGAGGGCCGGCGAGTCATGAGACGTAGCACTTCCTCACCCCAAGAGATAGGACAGCACCAATCCCCCGATCAGCAGCGCATTGAGGCTGCCGCGCGCCTGAGTGCTGCTGACGCGTAATGTTCCCAAGGGCGGGTACAGCCAAATCGCAAACACCGCCGCGCCAAAGAGCGTTCCCAGTATGCCCACTTTTCTGCCGAATCGCATGGCAACCGCCACCACCACAATGGTGAAAAGGATAGGAGCCAGAATTTGCAAGCGGCTGTTCCAGAACAGAATCGCCAGCAGGGAAGCGGCGAAGCCGCAAAGGACAAACCCAATCGCCGAATCAACCAACCGAAGCCGTTTGACGCGCTGTGATTGCATGTTCCCGATAGATGGCCCTCTTCCCATTAAGATGAATCTGGGTGGGATAACGTGGCGTTCAGCCGATTCTATCAGGCGGTGTAAGCGGGGTGCGCAGCGCTGACCGGAAGATGTTTCCCTGGCGGCGGAATCGGCGGAGCTTCGTGGCCGCCGTGTACGTCTCTGTATAATCGTTCGCCTATGGATCTGGGATTGAAGAATCGAGTAGCCATGGTGGCGGCTTCCAGTCACGGACTGGGCCAAGCCACGGCGCGCGGATTTGCCGCCGAGGGCTGCAAGCTGGCCATGTGTTCCCGCAATCTTAAGGCCCTGGAAGCGGCGGCCGAGGAAATTCGCGGCCTATATGGGACGGAAGTTTACTGCGAAGCTTTCGACGTGACCGATGCCACTGCCGTCCAACGTTTTGTCGAAAACGTTGCCCGCCGCTTTGGCCGCCTCGATATCTGCGTGACCAATGCCGGCGGCCCTCCCGCCAAGGGTTTCCTCGCCACCAGCAATGAAGAATGGAAGCGGGCCGCGGAGCTGAACTTCCTCAGCGTGGTCTACTTTGCTCACCAGGTCATCCCGCATATGCAGCGCCACCATTGGGGCCGGATCATCACCATCACTTCTGTGGCAGTCAAGCAGCCCGTCCCCGATCTCGTACTCTCCAACTCGGTGCGTTCTGCCGTAGTCGGTCTGGTGAGGAGCCTGGCCAACGAGTTTGGTAAAGACGGTATCCTGGTCAACAACGTAGGCCCGGGCTATACCGCCACTGACCGCCTCAAAGAACTGGCTGCGGCGCGCTCCCAGGCCAGCGGCAAGGGCGAGCGCGAGATTTTTGAGAGTTGGGCCCTCGATACGGCCGTCAAGCGCGTTGGCCAGCCGGCAGAGTTCGCCGATGCCGTGGTGTGGCTGGCCTCCGAGCGCGCCTCCTACATTACCGGCCAGACACTGTTGGTTGACGGTGGAACTTATAAAGGGACTAGCTGATAGCTGCTGTGCGGCGCCATCAGGATTTCGACGAGGCAAGTCTGACTCGCTTGGACTGCTGAAAAACACCACTCCCAACTGCCAGCAGCCCAGTCGGG
>DATGIY010000235.1:0-7757 GCA_035295475.1 Terriglobales bacterium | reverse complement strand
GCGGCGGCCAGGTTCTGCTGCGGATTCTGATTGGCTTCGGCCTGGCGGCGATGGCTGTAGGCTTGCAGCGCCAGGGCGCGCAAATTGTTGGGATCGGCCTGCAACAGCCGATCGGCGGTCTCCTGCATCTTGGCCGTATTGCCGCCCTGCTCGTAAGCCGCCATCAGCAGTTCCAGAGCGTCTGTCTTCATCACGCTGTTGGGATATTGCTGCAGGAACGATTCCAGCGCGCTCGCCTTGGCCTGAGGGTTGGTCTGCTGCACCGCGCCCACGTAGGCGTTATATTCCGCCGGATCCTTGATTTCCTTTTTCTGCTGCGGGGCTTGCGTCGGCGCCGCCTGGCCCGTGGCGGCGGGCTGCTGCGCGGGCGCGGCCTGCGCCCCCAGCGCCGATGCAGTTTCCATCACCGCAACCACAGCTAGCACCAGCACGATGCTGACAAGCGTCTTCTTCATTCCATGCTCCTTCGGATTTCTCGGGAAAGTAGCGGTGACTGCCACCCAGATACGCAACTGCGCCCTGAGCCTCTGTTCTCGCGCCGTAAGCCTGGCGCCGGCGGAGTGGAATCACGCGCCACCTCCACTTCGCTTGCGGCCAGTGTATTGCGGGCATTTACACAGAGAGCCGGATTATATGTATGTAGAACCTTGAAGGCAAGTTGACCGCCGGGGACATTCCCGTAGCAAGTGAGATGCTGTTGCTGCTCCGGTGGGATGTTTTTGCGCTTTTCGCGCCTCCTCCACGCTTGGTTTTATTGCACTTGCGCCACCGATCTGGTCAGGCGAAGAAGAATTCCAAGGGCGATGCCGCAATTTGTATCGGCTACCGCCCCTGGCAAGAATTAGGGAAATCGGGTTAGCGTTTCTTCTTGCGGGTGACAACGCCAGCGGCCAGCGAGCCCATCCCCAAGAGTCCCAGCAAAGGCAGCGGCGAGGCTGTCTGCGGCAGGTTGCCATTTTTGGCTCCCTTGTGATGCCGCGTGGTCGTGGTGGTGCTGGTCTGATCGGTCGCGCTTTGGTTCGCGGTTCCCTGATCCGGAGTTGTGGCGGCTCCCTGATTACCGCTATTGCTCTGTGTGGCCGTGGGGGAGTTCGCGCTGCTGTTGGGATTATTGTTCTGGTCTGTCTGCGCAACAGAGATGCCTATAGCAATCAGCATCACTGCCAACAGGAAAAGTAGCTTCTTCATCTTGTGTCCTCCGATGCGAGAGCTGTTTGCAGTTATGCTCGTTAGACCCCTGTTGTGGGCGGCGGGTTTGCCGTCTTTTCTCGCCCTTTCGGAGAACGAGAGTAGTCACTGCGGGGGAACCACTTTGTATGGGTATAATTTGCCTACCTTGAGACCCCGCTACGTAGTTTTTGGGCTGCTCTTCCTGAGCTGTATCTCCGCTACTTTGGGCTACGGCCAGCAAGCACCTTCGGCCGTCAAAACCCTTGTGGTTCTGCCCTTTGACAATCGTTCGCAAGCGCCGGGATTGGAGTGGGTCTCCGAATCATTTCCCGAGGTGCTGGGCCAGCGCCTGAGTTCTGGCAGCATCTATGTCCTGAGCCGAGGCTACCGCCTGCGCGCCTATGATCGTGCCGGCATTCCCAGCATGGTCCACCCTTCGCGCGCCACTCTGTACCGCATTGCCGAGCAGATGGACGCGGATTATGCAGTGGTCGGCAGCTATACCTTCGACGGCCAGACCTTCACCGCGTTCGCACAACTGCTGGATATGAAGCGCCGCTACCTCGCGTCGCAGATGACGGAATCAGGTCCTTTGCCCAAGCTGCTGGACGTGGAGAACGCTCTGGCCTGGGATCTGATGCAGGCGCTGCAGCCCGATGCGGCGGTGCCGCGCACGGCGTTCCTGCAGGCAGCGCCTCAGGTCCGGCTGGACGCGTTTGAGAATTACATCCGTGGGCTGACTGCCCTCGGCGAGGTGGACAAGTTGCAGCGCTTGCGCGCAGCCATTCGCCTTAATCCTTCCTATACGGAAGCCATGCTGGAGCTGGGCAAAACCTACTTCGAAGCCCACGATTACGATGCCGCGCTCAACTGGCTGGCACGTGTTCCGAATACCGATCCCCTGGCTCGCGAAGCCAATTTCTTTCTCGGACTCTCCGCCTATTACCAGGCCAATTTTCCCCAGGCGGAAGCCGCTTTTCGCTTTCTGCTGGAGAGTTTTCCCCTGATCGAAGTTTACAACAACCTGGGGGTGGTCAGCGCTCGGCTGGGCAAGCCGGTGGCACTGCAGTTGTTCCAGAAAGCGGTGGATGCCGATCCCAGCGATCCCGATTACCGCTTCAACCTGGCGATTGCGCTGTTGCGGGCCGGAGACGCGGCGGGAGCGAACCGGCAGTTGCGCGAGTGCCTGGCCTTGAGCCCCAACGATAGTGACGCCAAGGGGCTGCTGGCGGCGATGACGGCGCGTCCGGCCGTTCCCGCGGGCGTGAATCCCACCAGCGCGGTTACGAGCTCCACGGCGCCTCCCAAGCTGCCCCTGGAGCGCATCAAGCGGAATTACGATGAGGCGGCGTTTCGCGAACTTGCCATCGAACTGCAGAACGCCTCCGAATCGCGCCTTTCAAAGCTCGACCCCCACGCCCATGCCGCCTACCACGTCCAGCGTGGCCGCGACTTGCTGGCCAAGGGCTTCCCCGTTGACGCCGAGAAGGAATTGCGGGAAGCGGTGGAACTAGATGAGAGCAGTCCCATGGCCCACGCCGCGCTGGCGGAGGCGCTGGATACCAACCATGACATGGCGGGAGCACGCGCCGAAAGCAGCGCCGCTTTGAAGCTCAATCCTTCAGCTGACGTTTATGTGGTTCTGGCTCGGGTCAATTTGAGAGAGAATAACCTGGAGGAAGCTGCCGGCTTGCTGGCCCGCGCGCTGCAACTTGATCCTGCTAACGCCGAGGCCTTGGCGCTGAAGCAGAAGATGGACGGTAAAGCGGCCAACTCGGCGCAGAGTCCTCCTAAGCCATGATTTTTTTCCGGCAAAAGCGTTTTCTGTTCAGTGCCGTAATGCTTTTGTGCGGAGTCACGGCGGCTTCGGCGCAGGTATTGAAAATCGTCCTTAACGACACCATTCAGCCCATCAGCGATGAGTACATTGACCGGGCGCTGAAGAAAGCCGACCAGGAAAAAGACCAGGCGGTGCTGATCGAGTTGAACACGCCCGGTGGCCTGGCCGATTCCACCCGGCACATCATCGAAAAAATCGTAGCCTCCCCCGTGCCGGTCATCATTTACGTCGCCCCCAGCGGCAGTCGCGCCGCTTCTGCCGGCTTTTTCATTCTCGAAGCCGCCGATGTTGGCGCCATGGCTCCGGGCACCAATACTGGCGCCGCTCATCCCGTGAACCTCATGGGAGGCAAGATGGACGACATCATGAAGACCAAGGTGGAAAACGACGCCGCGGCCCTCATGCGGTCCATCGTGGCCAAGCGCGGGCGCAACGTGGAGGTGGCGGAGAGCGCGGTCCGGCAATCGAAAAGCTGGACCGACGGCGAGGCGCTCTCCCAGCACCTGATCGACTATGTGGCCTCATCCCCGGAAGATCTCTTCAAGCAGCTTCAGGGCAAGCCCATCCGGCGCTTTAACGGCCAGACCGTAACCCTGGATTTATTGGGCAAGCAGGTAGTCCCGTTTGAGATGACGCTCAAGCAGCGCATTCTCAACTACATCATGGACCCCAATATCGCCTTCATCCTGCTGGCGATTGGAGCCCTGGCGCTGTACGCGGAATTCAACCACCCCGGGGCGGTAGTGCCCGGCGTGATCGGCGTAATTTTTATCCTGCTGGCCGCCTTTGCGCTTAACCTGCTGCCCACGCGCTACGCCGCCCTGGTGCTCATTTTGGCTGCGTTCGTCATGTTCGCGCTGGAAGCCAAGTTTGCCACCCATGGCGTGCTCGGCATTGGCGGAATTGCCCTGCTCACACTGGGAGCGCTGTTGCTGGTGGACGGCCCTATACCGGAAATGCGGGTCAACCTGCTGACCGCCCTCGCGGTGAGCATTCCTTTGGGACTGATCACCGTCTTTCTAATGGATATAGCCTTGCGCGCGCGGCGCGGGAAAGTTGTCACCGGAGCCCAGGGACTGGTGGGCGAGATCGGCACTGCGCGCACCCCCTTGATGCCCGAGGGCAAAGTTTTCATTCACGGCGAACTGTGGGATGCGGTGGCTTCCGGCAACATCGATGCCGGGCAGGCGGTGGTGGTGAAGAGTATTGATGGATTGAGGATGGAAGTGGAAGCGGTGGCCGCGACCCAGCCCTCGGGAGCACGGTTATCACCTAAGACGTGAACCTCCGGCAACTCGAAACCCGAAACTTGAAACTGCACCTTCCCCCGCACCTTTCCAAGCAATGCCTCCAAACCATTCGAGCACCGCGAAAGCCGCTCTGATTGCTGTAGAATCCGCCTAGAGACCCCGCATTTTCAAGCTCGGGCTTGGCCCCATGGAGGCCAAATATGATTTCCTTCCCCGTGATCGCGGCCATCATCGTTGCTCTATACCTTCTCAGCTCCATCAAAATTTTGACGGAATACGAGCGCGGCGTGATCTTTCGCCTGGGCCGCCTGCTGGAGCGCGCCAAAGGACCAGGCGTGATCCTGGTGTTTGCGCCGATTGACCGCATGGTGCGCATCTCCTTGCGTCAGGAAGCGCTGGAGGTCCCGCCGCAGGACATCATCACCCGCGACAACGTTACGCTGAAGGTTAACGCGGTCATTTTCTTGCGGGTGATTGATCCCCGGCGTGCCGTGGTGGAAGTTTCCAACTATGTTTACCAGACCTCACAGTTTGCCCAGACCACGCTGCGCTCCGTGCTGGGCGAGGTGGAGCTGGATGAATTGCTGGCCCACCGCGAAAAAATCAACCTGCGCCTGCAGACCATTCTCGACCAGCACACCGATCCCTGGGGCGTGAAGGTGGCCAACGTGGAGGTCAAACAGGTGGACCTGCCGGAGACCATGCTGCGCGCCATGGCTAAGCAAGCGGAGGCGGAGCGGGAAAAGCGCTCCAAGATCATCCACGCCGAAGGCGAGTTCTCAGCGGCACAGCGCCTGGTGGACGCTTCGCGCCTGCTGGCGGAAGAGCCGGTCAGCGTGCAATTGCGCTATCTGCAAACCCTGACCGAGATCGGGGTGGAAAAGAACACCACCGTGGTCTTCCCTGTTCCGGTGGACGTGTTCAGCGGCATTCATCAGGTGATCGCCAAGGTGGCGGGAGGAGGCGGAAGCGGAGCGGCTAAAGCGGCGACCACTTCCAGCACGCCGTGACCACTTACTGGCTGGATAAAAAGCAAGTTCGGGAGACGGGAGAACCGAGTCGTATGGCAGCTTCGCGGGACACGGAAATTACCCTGGGCACGGGACGCATGCTGGCCCTGTTTTTTGGGCTGGTGGGGATCTGCGCTTTGTTTTTTGGACTGGGCTATTCGCTGGGGAAAAGCTCGAGTAAACCGCCCATCATGGCCGAGCAGCCTCCCATCAAGAGCGAACCCAAACCGGCGCCGCCGAAACCGGCAGCTTCGGCCAAGCCGGGCGATATGACGTTCTATCAAGCGGTGAAGCAAGATGACACCACCGCGCAAACGCCGCCAGCCTCCCCGGCTCCCGCCGATAGCTCCGATTCCCCTGTAGCCGCTGCCACGGCCGCGGAAGTGAATCCCCAGCCGCTGGTGGGCACCATCGACAACGGCGGCTACTTCGTGCAGGTGGCCGCAGTCAGCAAAAAGGAAGATGCCGAGGCGCTGCTCTCAGCGCTGAAGAAGAAGGCCTACCCGGTCTCGATCGGCACCAATGAGCCCCACGATCGCTTTTACCACGTGCAGGTGGGACCCTTCGGCAACATCAAGGACGCGGAAGCCACCCGCTCCAAGCTGGTGGCCGACGGCTATAACCCGATATTGAAGAAGTAGGCGGCGTGCCTGGTTCCGATAGCGCCTGGCCCAGCTATGTGACCTGATAGTCCGATCCATGGATTCGGTGGACCAAGATTCTGTCGAGTATTTTCTGACCTGCATCTCGTCCGGCGTGATGGAACGCGCTCTGGTTAGAGTCTGTTTCGTGGTACCAAACCTTCTCCAGGACAACGCGAACCCGGTAAAGCGGCGTCGGCTCGGTCAAGAGCAATACATCGAGCAATCCGAAAATGGGTGTATCTGGCCATGGGATGTGCAGGCGCTCAAGTTCTCCCTTTTCGGCCACAACGTCTTCGACCGCGAAGCTGGGAGCGGGATGAACCATCAGTTGAACTCGGGCGACCTCGAACAATCCAGGCCCCAACCGCTCTTTCCGCTCTCCAATGACTCGAACGGGTGCTGAGAGCTCCATGGACTCTCGCTGTAACAGTTCTTTCGCCCAAATTGCCAGGTAGTCCTTCATTTGGGGGGCAAGTATAGCCCGAAAGATTTTGCGAGGCGGAATAGTCGAGTACGAAGCCCAGCAGCGTAAACTTGCTGGACACTCCGGCAGAGTCTCTCCCATAATCAGCGACAACCATGCAGGAGTGAAGGAATGGCCGACGAGACAGCAACTGATTCAGCCCCCGTGAGCAGCATCGTCACCATGATCCGTGTTGCCGATGTGATGAACTCGGCGAAGTTCTATCAAAACCTTGGCTTTGAAATCGGCAATGCCGTGCCGCGTGAGTGTCCTCCGTTCCATTGGGCATGGCTGTATCAGCCGCGAGCGCCTGACTGGAAGACGGGCGCCAACCTCATGCTCGTTTCCGGCGACGTCCCCGGAACCGTCGAAAGCAAAGCTAAAACGGTTCTCTTCTACCTTTATGCGCGCGACCTGAAATTGCTGCGCGAGGAACTGCTGGCGAAGGGTTTCGAGGCGAGCGATATTTCCTATCCCGAATACTTGCCGGAAGGTGAATTCCGCCTTGAGGACCCCGATGGGTACACGCTGATGATCGCGCAGACGGGACCCGACACACCCTAGCCCGCAAGTCTGGTATTGCCCTACCCCGGGGCGTGCGTTCCATGCTCGCAGCGACCATCAGTCCGTATCGAACCGTTGCTCTTTCCAGGGATCACCGTACATGTGATAGCCGTTGCGCTCCCAGAAGCCGGCGGCGTCTTGATCCAGAAATTCGATTCCCCGCACCCACTTCACAGACTTCCAGGCGTACAGATGGGGCACAATCAGGCGCAAAGGAAAACCATGCTCAGGCGCCAGCGGCTGGCCATCATGGTAGGTAAAGCGAAGAGCACGTCTTCGCGGTCCAGGTCGGGCAGCGGCACGTTGGCCGTATAACCCTGTTCCGCGTGCACCAGCACATGGCCGGCGCCGGGCTTTAATTTGACCAACTCCAGAACATCCCGGAAAAGAACTCCCTGCCAGCTATTGTCGAAACGGCTCCAGCGGGTGACACAGTGAAAATCGCTTACCACTTCCCGCTTAGGTAAGCGGTTGAATTCTTCCCAGTTTAGGCGGACTGGTTCGGCGACCAGACCGAAGATGCGGAAGTCCCAGGTGGCGGGATCGAACCGGGGAACAGAACCATAGTGCAGCACCGGCCATTTCAGGGTGAGGGCCTGGCCCGGGGGCAGGCGCCCGGCACGCTCCATCTCCTGCTCAAGCTGTTTGCGCTCTTTGCCCTCGAAAAGCATGCCCGTTTAGACGCGCGACGGGGCTGGACGATGCAATTCCGCCCAAAATAGGAGAGGGCACCCGCGAACGAGTGCCCTGTGCATAGATGCTAATCACCCCTGGTTTTATGCCTTTGACGCCAACAGTTGACGCAGACGTAGCCGG
>DATGIY010000234.1:0-8902 GCA_035295475.1 Terriglobales bacterium | reverse complement strand
GCAGGGCTCTTACGTCGTGCTCCAAGCCAGCGATGTGAAGGTGAACAAGGGCGGACAACTGGAGAGCATGCACCTGACCATCACATTCAGCAACGTCCCGTCCGCCGAATGAGTGTTGAGCAGGCTTGCTGCCGCGGAGCAGTAGTTGTGCTCGATTTGAGCTGAGCTACGCCGCCCGGCGCTGGCTGCGCACTTGCACGCAGTGCGGACAATTGCAGGGAGCCTCTGGAGCGGAGCCTTCCAGGAAACTTTCCCGGCGCGGGACATGGAACTTGTGCAGAAAACAGCTTCTGCCCAGATAAGATGCAGCCGCGAAACAAATCATCGGCAAATCGCAAAACGGACAAACATGGCCGGCGCGGATGCGGTAACGAAGTTCAGCGAACCAGCTGCGGACCGCGGGAATGGCAATAAAAAATGATAGCCGCATGACGCCCAACCGGCATGGCTGTTTCAGTGATGGTCTCGCGGGGTAGGCGCAACGCGCAATTGTCCTTTAGGACAATGCCCAGGGCCAGGTTTTGCCGGTTGCGACTGGACAAATTCGCCTCCGCCCTGTGGCGGAAATCCACGCTCTGGATGGCCCCAGGTCTTATCATGATTAACGCGCGGCACGGTTTCATGCCGCGCCCGCTTCGTGCCGCATGCACCGCAGTCATCACCAACTCCGTTTCCTCACCCTGCTCTCGTCGTTCTGCTTGCTGGCGGCGCTGTTCGGGTTGGCGGGTCAACCCGTGCTGGGTAAGTTCGATCTGCAGCTCTCCAATGAAATCGTGCAGGTGTTCAGCCTCGACCTGCCGGCGGGTTCCCACGTCCGCTTGCGCCAGAACATTTATGACGTGATCGTCATCGCGCTGGAGGATTCAACCTTAACGCTCGTGCCGGCGGAGGGCGCCGGCAACGACCTCCAGCTCAATAGCGGTGACGTGCGCATATTGCCCAAATTGACCGTCAACGAATTGGCCAACAATACCGCGGTCAAATCGCGTTTTGTCATTGTGGCGCTCAAGTCCCATGGCATCGAGACCGGCGAATGCGGCTGCTCCGGCGAGGTGGAGAAGAGCATTTGCGGCTGCACGGCGCGGCACCTGCCCAGGCTGTGGGCCTTTTCCATCGGTGGCTCCACCTTGGCCGGCGTGTCGCTGAATGCGGGACAGGATTTCGCGGGCGCCAGTTATCGCGAGGACAGTTTGCTGGTCGCGCTGACGCCATTGCGGTTGCTGGACGAGCGCGCCTCCGGTCCCGAATCGCTGCTTTCTCTCGCGCCCGGGGAAGCGAAGTGGCTGCCCCAAGGGCAGCGGCAGTTTAAGAATGTCGGCAGCACGGCGGCACGCTTCATCACCATCGAGTTCTGACCGTGGTCCGCGGAACCAAGAAAGTAAAGCAACAATGATCCCGCTGCCTGCTTCGAAAATTTTGTGAATTCAACTCCCTGAAAAGGTTGCATCATTTTTGCCACGCCTTCGGTCTACCCGCGCCCTGTCCCGATGGCCACTGCTCCCAGCACTACGGTAAGTGGGGCAAAAATACTCACTCGATCTAACATGCGTACAGGTATCGCATGCGTATGGAAATCCCCATCCAACGCACTCTTCGCCTTCCGCCGAAACGACCGGCGGCGATGCGGGTCGCCCTGGCGATTGTCATAACCGGGCTGGCCCTGGCCCTAACTCTTCTGCTCTCCGACGTGGTGGAAACCCGTCTCGTGGTCTTCACCCTGGCGGTCATGGTGAGCGCCTGGTATGGAGGATGGAAGTTAGGGCTGTTGGCCACAGCTTTGTCCCTGCTCGCCGGACTGATTTTCTTTTATCCCAGCAATCAGCCGCCGCCTTCTCATGGCGGCGAATTCATCGAATTACTTCTCTTCTTACTGCTGGCATTGCTGGTGTGCTGGTTCAATGCGGGGCTTCGTTCCCTGCAGGAGGCCTTAATGCATTCGGAGTCCAATTTCCGTTCCCTGGTACACAATGCTCCGGTGGGGATCTGCCGCTGCAATCGTGACGGCACCATCCTGCAGGTGAATCCGGCGCTATTGCTGATGCTGGGCTGCGGCTCGCCCTCGGAATTGCTGGGCCGCAACTTGCTGACCGACCTCTACACCGATCGCCAGCGTTCTCAGGAACTGGAAAGCAGTTTTGGATCCGATCAGCAATTTCATGACTTGGAAGCGGAATGGAGGAATCGCGAGGGCAAACCCATCCTGGTGCGGCTTTCCGGCCGCCCCATCGAGGACGAAGCCATTTCCTCTTACGAGGTGGTAGCCGAGGACATCACGGAGCACCGCATGCTGGAGCGGCAGTTTCGCCAGGCGCAAAAGATGGAAGCCATAGGCAGGTTGGCGGGCGGCATCGCGCACGATTTCAACAACCTGCTCATGGTCATCTCCGGTTACACCCAGATCTTGCTGCAGGAACTGCAGGATGATTCTCCCCTGCGCAAAGCCGCCACCGAAATCGAGAAGGCCGCCGACCGCGCCGCCTCCCTCACCCGGCAGCTGCTGGCTTTCAGCCGCAAGCAGGTGCTTTCGCCCAAAGTGCTCGATCTTAATGCGCTCGTCCTTGACAATCTGAAAATGTTGCCCCGCCTTATCGGCGAGGACATTGAAGTAATCAGCGTCACCGGCAGCGATTTGGGGCGCATCAAGGCCGATCCCGGACAACTGGTGCAGGTAGTTCTCAATCTCGCGGTCAATGCCCGCGATGCCATGCCGCAGGGCGGCAAGATCATCATCGAGACCGCCAACATCACCGTGGATGAAAGCTATACGCTGAAACGCGCCTCCATGCCTGCGGGCGATTACGTCATGCTGGCCATCAGCGACACCGGCGCCGGCATGGATGCGGAAACACAATCTCACATTTTTGAGCCCTTCTTTACTACTAAAGGACAACAGGGCACCGGCCTCGGGCTGTCCACGGTGTACGGCATCGTTAAACAGAGTGGCGGCTACATCTGGGTTTACAGCGAGCCTGG
This sequence comes from Terriglobales bacterium, assembly GCA_035295475.1. Lineage (GTDB taxonomy): Bacteria > Acidobacteriota > Terriglobia > Terriglobales > Acidobacteriaceae > JAICWP01. Next base: position 5,929 of record DATGIY010000234.1, on the reverse strand, counting down.
CCGCGGCACGGCTTTCAAAATCTACTTCCCGCGCGTCGCCGACGCGGAAGGAGAGCCAGACCTTGCCGTGCACAAGAAAGCAGGCGCGGGCGGCAAGAAGACCATCCTGCTGGTGGAAGATGAGTCTACGCTGCGGGAACTGGTGCGCCGCTTTCTGGAGCGCCATGATTACGCGGTTTTGGACGCGGAGAACGGGCGGGCGGCGCTAGACGTCGTCGTCCAGTATACGGGGCGCATTCACCTGATGCTGACGGACGTAGTCATGCCCGACATGAATGGCCGCGAACTGGCGCGGCGCCTGCTGCGCCTCCGTCCCGGCACCCCGGTCATCTACATGTCCGGCTATACCGAGCGCGCCATTCATCAAAATGGCGAATTGGAGCAGGGGCTGGCGTTCCTGCAGAAGCCCTTCACCGAAGAAGTTCTCATCGAAAAAGTGAGCGCCGCGCTGGAAAGCGGAGCGGCCCAGGCGGCTGCTTCCGAATCCCACAAAGCCCAGCTGCAGTTGTGGAATGAGGATCGCGCCCCCCGGCTGCCGGTGCGTTTGCCCTTGCGCTATCGTTTGCCCGGCGAAGCGCGCTGGCGGCAGGGCACCACCGAAAACGTCAGCCGCTCCGGCGTGCTGTTTCACGCCGAGCAGTCGTTGCAGCCGCGGTCTGAATTGGAAATCAACCTGGTGTTGCCTATTGAGATCGAAGGCATTGGCGGAGCCGAAGTGCTCTGCCGCGGCGAGGTGGTGCGCATCGCCCAGCCCAAAGAGGCTGAGATGTCACCGGCGCTGGCCGCCCGCTTCCTGGAATACCGGCTCCTTAGCCGGACTACGCCCGGCCGCGCCTGAAGGTGGGCCTTCTCCTCGGCGTTTTCGGTGGCTTGATGGCAGGGGAATCGAGCCTCCATTTGGCCAAAAATGCTACATTGAAGCTTCATGTCCGCGCCTAATTCCGTCTTTGTCCGGGCTTGCCGAGCCCAAGGCACGACTTTCACGCCGGTGTGGTTCATGCGCCAGGCGGGACGCTACATGGCGGAATACCGGGCTGTGCGCCAGCACCATAGTCTGCTGGAAATCTGCAAGAATCCGGAATTGGCGGCAGAAGTAACCATTACCGCCGCGGAAGCTCTGGGCGTGGATGCCGCCATCATCTTTGCCGACCTGCTGCTCCCCCTGGAAGTCATGGGGCTCGATTTCCACTTTGCCGCCGGCGAGGGCCCGGTCATCGAGAAGCCGCTGCGCAGCGCCGAGGACATCGCCCGCCTGCGAACCAATAGCGTCAGCGAATTGGCTTATGTTTCCGATGCCGTGGGACTGGTGGCTCGCCACTTTGCCGAAAAGCTGCCCGTAATCGGCTTCTGCGGCGCTCCCTTTACCCTGGCCAGCTACATGGTCGAAGGCGGCGGCTCGCGCAATTATGTTGAAACCAAAAAGCTCATGTACTGCGCTCCCCAGGCCTGGGACGAACTCATGCGCCGCCTGGTGGACGTGCTCAGCGAATATTGCGCGCAACAGGTGCGAGCCGGGGCCGATGTCATCCAGATTTTCGACAGCTGGGTAGGATGTCTCGCACCTGACGACTATCGCCGTTACGTTCTGCCGCGTACCACGGAACTCGTGCATAAAGTGAAACGCGCGGGCGTGCCGGTCATTTATTTTGGTACCGATACCGCCACGCTGCTGAACGCCATGCAACAGACAGACGCCGAGGTCATCGGCTTGGACTGGCGCATTCCGCTGGACCAGGCCTGGAGCAGTCTCGCATTCCGCAGCGCCGTGCAGGGAAACCTGGATCCGGTAGCCTTGTTCGCCGGCTGGAAGGAATTGCGCGTGCGGGCGGAAGACGTGCTCCGCCGTGCCGCTGGGCGCCCGGGGCACATCTTTAATCTTGGCCATGGCATCTTGCCGGAAACTCCGGTGGAAAACGTTCGCAACCTGGCCCAATTCGTGCACGATTATTCCGCCAGTACAGCGGCGGCCTCGAGCTGAGGAGATTTTTTTGAGCGCTAGCTCACAATCCCAGAAAGTCGCGGTTTTGCTCCTGGCCCACGGCACACCCGATCGTGTCGAGGAGGTCCCGGAATTCCTCCTCAAGGTGACCGGAGGCCGGCCCCTGCCCCCGCAGGTTGTGGATGAGATCAAGCACCGCTATAGCCTGATCGGACGCTCCCCCCTGACCGAGTACACGAAAAAACAGGCGGCGGATCTGGCGCGCGAGCTGCAATTGCCCGTCTACGTCGGCATGCGCAATTGGAAGCCTTTCATTGCCGACGCGGTTCACACTATGTCAGCCGAAGGCGTACAGCACGCCATCGCCATCTGCCTGGCGCCCCACGATTCCCGCACCAGCGTGGGTCTTTATCGCAAGGCCGTCCTGGGCGAAGCGGCGCAACCGGCCTTTTCGGTCGAGTTCATTGACAACTGGCATGACCATCCCTTGCTGGTGCGTGCCTTCGCCGAAAAACTGCGCGCGGGATGGGAACGCGCCTGCCGCCAAATGGGCGCGCGCGTGCCGGTGATTTTTACCGCGCACAGCGTTCCGCAGCGCACCATCGCAGAGGGTGATCCCTATGAGCAGCAGGCGCGCGAGACCGCCGCCCTCGTCGCCATGCAAACACCCGCGCTGACGGCCGAAGATTGGACATTCGCTTTTCAGAGTCAGGGCATCTCGGGTGGGGCCTGGCTGGGACCAACCGTGGAGGATACGATCCTGCAGCTCAAAGGCAAGGGGCACGAGGGCGTGTTCATCCAGCCCATTGGCTTTCTTTGCGATCACGTGGAAGTGCTCTACGACATCGACATCCTGTTCCGTGAATTCGCGGAAAAAAACGGCATGCGACTTTGGCGGGCGGAGTCGCTGAACGATTCGCCCACTTTAATTGCGGCTCTGGCGGACGTAGCGCGCTCGCGGCTGAATACGCCGCGGGATGCCGCCAAGCCACTGGCCCGGATCAAAGCGCAGTAGCAGGCCTCTCGTATAAGGCCTGCGCAATGCTCGGCGGTTTTACATGCAGCGAATTGCCATCATCGGGGGCGGAATTTCCGGTCTCAGCGCCGCGTACCACCTGGAACAGCAGCGACGCGGTGGGCTCCCTCTGCAATATGTTTTGTTCGAGAGCGCCGATCACCTCGGCGGTTCCCTCCTGACCGCGCGCGCCGATGGCTGCCTGATTGAGGCTGGTCCCGATTCTTTTCTGACAGAGAAACCCTGGGCCGCGGATTTGTGCCGCGAGCTTGGCCTGGGTAATCAACTCATCGGCTCCAATGATGCCGAGCGCAAAACTTACATCCTGGTGAAAGGCCGCCTTGTGCCCCTTCCCGACGGGCTTATGTTCATGGTCCCCACCAAGATCCTGCCCGTGGTCTTTTCCCCGCTCTTCTCGTTTGGCGCCAAGCTGCGCATGGCACAGGAGTGGTTTCATCCGCCGCGTCCTGCCGCCGGCGATGAAACCGTAGCCGCTCTGGTAACACGCCACTATGGATCGGAAATGGTGGACCGCCTGGCTGACCCGCTGCTTTCCGGCGTCTATGGCGGCGAAGCGTCGGGCCTGAGCGTGCGCGCCGTGCTGCCGCGTTTTGCCGATATGGAAGCTCGGCACGGCAGCCTGGGTCGCGGCATGCTGGCGGCGCGAAAGCGCATGTCAAAAGCCAAGGCCGCTCCCCGTCCACTCTTTACTTCCCTGAAAGAAGGCATGCAGCAGCTGGTGGATGCGCTCCTGGCCAAGCTTCCAGCCGAAGCACTACGCACGGAGGACGCGGTCCGTGAATTGCGGCATCAAAACGGCGTCTGGTCACTGGTGGCAAACAGCGGAACTCAGGATTTCGATGCCGTGATTATGGCCACCCCGGCACCGATTGCCGGAGCCCTGCTGGCTTCGACGCAACCTCATCTGGCCTCCGAACTGGGCGCCATCGCCTACACTTCTTCGGTAACCGTCACCCTTGGTTATGAACGCGCCGGCCTTCGCTTGCCGCCCGGGTTCGGTTTCCTGGTACCTCGCAGCGAAGGCAAACGCATGCTGGCCTGCACATTCGTTCATAACAAGTTCCCGCATCGAGCTCCGCCCGGTCGGGCCCTCGTCCGCTGTTTCCTGGGGGGCGCCCGCGACGAGGAGATTCTCTCCTGGTCTGACGTGGAGATCGAAACCGCCGTGCGCAAGGAACTGCGCGAAATCCTATGGCTCACCGCGCAGCCGCTTTTCTGCCGCGTTTACAAATGGAAAGGCGCCATGGCGCAGTATGGCGTGGGCCACCTGGAGCGGCTGGAACGGATCGAGCGTCTGCGCCAGCAGCTGCCGGGCCTGGCGCTGGCCGGGAACGGCTATCGCGGCATCGGTGTGCCCGATTGCATACTCTCCGGCAAAGAGGCCGCCGCCCTGATCACCGGTTCTCACCCCTCCGTTACTGGCGTAACTCCCGCTAAGAATCCGTTCGCCCAGCAACCTGCGCCCTGATGTAGGGTTTATCCAAACATAAGGGGTGGGGAATGAGGCCAATTCAAGCGCTGGCAATCTGCCTAGCGGTGTGTCTGCTGGTTAGTTTGGGACTGGCTCAGAACCAGAGCCAGGACATGTCGAATATGCCGGGCATGTCCGCTGGCGCCGATCACGCCATGCAGGCCATGGAATCGCACCACATGGATATGGGCGCGCACATGAAGATGACCGCCCTGCGCCCTTTACGGCCTGGCGACCAGCAGCGAGCCGACCACATCGTGGAGGAAGCGCGTCAGGCCATCGCCAAGTACAAGGATTACCGCGTGGCCCTGCAGGACGGCTACCAGATCTTTCTCCCCAATGTGCCGCAGAAGATGTATCACTTCACCAACCGGCGCTATGCCTTTGAGGCCGCCTTCCATTTCAAGCCCGATCATCCCACCTCCCTGCTTTGCGAAAAGCAGGGTGATGACTACCAACTGATCGGGCTGATGTACACCGCGCCCCGGCGCATGAGCGAAAAAGATCTGGACAAGCGGGTTCCGCTGAGCATCGCGCAGTGGCATCAGCACGTGAATCTGTGCCTGCCGCCGAAGGACCGGCGTCTGGAGATGCTGCAGCCGCATCCGCAGTTCGGACTGCAAGGATCCATCTCGACCAAGGATGCTTGCGAAGCGGCCGGCGGCCGCTTTATCCCTCAAGTCTTCGGCTGGATGGTGCACATGTATCCCTATGAGCACAGCCAGGAAGCAATCTGGTCGGTGGAGCGGCAGACACACAACCACCCGGGTGAGTAATTTTTCCAGCAGGAGAAAACCAGCGCGGAGCACGCCGAGCGTGCGAAGGTTGTATTTTTACTTTTTCGCGGTCGGACGTGTATGCGCGGCGGCGGTAATTTCTGCTATCGCTGCCTGCAATTCTTGTGCGGCCCAGGTGATTTGTTGGTCTGAAATCACTGCCGGCGGAGCGATCAGCAGATGGTCGCCCGCGTATCCATCCACGCAGCCCTGCATGGGATAGACCAGGAGGCCGCGCGCAGCAGCAGCCTGGCCTACTCGCCCGGCACAATTCATCTCCCCCGGGAAGGGTTGCTTCGTCTTCTTATCGGCCACGAACTCAATTCCCCACAACAACCCGATGCCGCGTACATCACCAACCGCAGGAAGACCGCGCAAGTTTTCGAGCGCCGACTTCAGCGCGGCGCCTGCCCTTCCTTGCTCTCCGGCCGCCTCCACCAGTTTCTGCTCGCGAATGCGCTTCAGCACCGCGCGCCCCGCCGCCATTGATACCGGGTGAGCGTTGTAGGTGAAGCCGTGGGTAAAACTCCCCGAACCATTCGCAATGGCATCGACCACGCGCGCGCTGGCGATCACCGCGCCCAGCGGAGCATAGCCGCTGGACATGCCCTTGGCGGTGACAATGATGTCGGGCGCCACACCCCAGTGTTCCACCGCAAAATTCCGCCCCGTGCGTCCCATGCCGGTCATCACCTCGTCGGCGATCA
>DATGIY010000233.1:0-3739 GCA_035295475.1 Terriglobales bacterium | reverse complement strand
TCGCCTGATTCATTTTGCCGGCGGCGTGCCCGCGCTCATCAATGCGATGAACATGCGGTAGAACCTGCCCGTGTCCACGTCCACCTGCACCGCCACGGGCTGACGCTGGGGCTTATCCGCAGCTGTCCATGTCAACGTATTGCCGTATCCTGCCCCGCGGTCGAGGTCAACACCCATGTAACGCGTCTCAGTTCTGGTAATCAGGCTGGGATCAATCCACGCGGCCGCGGTCAGTTCGTCCCACATGTAGTCGGCACCCAACCCTGGTTGGTAGAAGCGCGCGACATACTTGCCCGCGGGAGTGCCACTGGCCTTGATCTGCTGGATCATGGTCGGCGTCAGCCTCGTCTTGATGGAAATATCCGTGGGTGTGCCCACCATCTTTTTCCATGGCGCGCGGAGCACGATTTCCGCTGCCTCCGGATCGAACCAGAAATTGAACTCGTGGCGCGGGTTGTTGGCGAACTCCGGATCGCTCGTCTGCGGATTCAGGCTTCCGCCCATGAAGATCAGTTCCTGCGCCAGTTCCGGAAACTGCGGGTCGAGCGCGATAGCCAGCGCCAGGTCGGTCATGGGTCCGCCGGCGTAGATCGTAACCTGGTGCGGATAGCGGCGCACCATGCGCACAAGAAACTGGGCGGCATCTTCGTCGGCCGGCTTGGTCGTGGGTCGTCCTTCGGGAAGATCAGGTATCACAAAGGGCTCGTGCCACCAGCGGTCATCCCAGGCGCCCGCGTAAGCGACCTTGCCGTACCGCTGCTGCCACCATTGGGCTTCTTCTCGCCGCCGCAGCAACGGAAACACTGCGCCAGGGATCACCGGGATATCGGTACGGCCGATGATCTCCAGGAGGCGCAGCATGTGCGCCACTTCCTCGTCCCGCCACTGATCGCCGCTGACCACGGCTATCCCCAGCACCTGCGCCTGCGGTGACTGGATCAGCACCAGCGGAGCCTGCAGGTTGCTGCCGCCCGGGCCGGAGCAATCTTCATCAATGATTATCTTGCGCCGCGCCTGTCCCCACGCCAACGATGTGCCCAGGAGCAGTAATGCGAAGACCGCCCGTGGCGTGATGCGTCTCATCGTGGTTGCAGGGTTCCGCGGCATGCCGGCAAGGCCTTGGACTCAGTGCCGGGCCGGGCGGCTCATCAGATCGATGTACAGCTTGTAGAATTTTTGCGTGTCCAGGTCAAATTGCACGTTGGCCAGCCGCTCGTAGGGCGGAACCTGATCGGTGGCGTCCCAAAACAACGTCTTGCCGTAGCTCGCCCCGTGATCCGTGTCGATATCCATGTACATCTGCTTTTGCACGGTGATGATCGAGGGGTCGATCAGCGCGATGCCGGCGATTTCGTCCCACATGTAGCCGGGAAGGGAGTATTTGTCGAGATAGCGCGTTACCGGAGTGTTCGCCTTTGCGATCTCAGCCTGCATTTGCGGCGTGAAGCGCGTTTTCACCGAAATATCGATGGGGGTTATCGTGATTTTCTTCCACGGCGCGCGCAGCACAATGCGGGCTGCTTCCGGATCGAACCACCAGTTGAATTCCCGCCTCGCGTCGATGGCCCCGGCATCGATCGCGCCTTTATCGGCATACAACCCGCCGCCCATCATCACGAATTCTTTGGCCAGGGTAGCCACCGAGGGATCCAGTTTGAGCGCCAGCGCATAATTCGTCAGCGGGCCCCCGGCCCACAAAACCACTTGCCCGGGATACTTGTGCACCATCTTGACGATGAATTCGGCGGCGGTTCCGGGGAGAGGCTGGGTATGTGGCGCACCTTCCGGCAGAGGAGGCACCACCTCAGGCGGGTGATAGTGCTCCTCGTAGATGGTGGATCGCCGGGCGGGAAAGAAATTGGTCCAGCAGCCCTTATACGCCAGCTTGCCGTACAGAGCTTCCCAGCGTTCGGTTTCCTCTTTGGAGTTGAGCAGCGGGAACTCGGCTCCCTGCACCACCGGCACATCTGTCCGGTCCGCAATCTCTACCATGCGCAGGGCGTGCTGGGTCTCTTCCTTGACCCACTGATCGCCACTCACGGTGGTGATGCCCAGCACGTCGAACTTGTCAGACTGCAGGAACACCAGGATGGCCTGCTGGTCGCTGGTGCCCGGCCCGCGCGCATCCTGGTCGACGATAATCTTGATTTTTTGCGAAAAAGCAGGAGGACAAAAAGCTCCTGCCAGCAGAAGCACAAGACAGCACCAGCCCAGTTCCCGCCTGACCAATTCCCTCAGCTGCCGTTGCAAGAGTTCTCCCGGTCTCGCCTAGAACTGCAGCTTGAGGGCAAATTGAATCACCCGTGGATTGTTCACCGTCTGGTTGATAACCCCAAACGTGGAGGGCTCAGCTATGTCTTGCATGCCGCCCGCGCTGGGTCCGCCGCCCAGGAAGAACTGCGGGTGATTGAGCACGTTGAAAAACTCTGCGCGGAAGTCTAACGCCATTTGTTCGCGCAGGAGGAAGTGCTTGATCACCGATAAGTCAGTGTTGACAAACCGAGGACCTGAGACCTGCGTGCGGGGCGCTGTCCCCAATTCGCCGGCTGGTGCCGACGCGAAAGCACATGGGTTAAACCAAGCGGTAATCGTATGTACTTGCGTCGGGCAATTCGCACCTGTGCCCCCTGGCTGATTCGGATTGCCCACCATGTTGGGGCGGTCACCGAGAGCGCTTCCGTTCCACTGGAAATTAACCGTCGAAGGATTGGAGGTGTCTACTACGAAAAGCGGGAACCCGGACGTCGCTTTTTCAATTACATCTACTTCCCAGTTGCCGAGAACGGCGTTGGTCGCTCCGTTCCAGTTGCCTCCGAAATGCTTGCCCTTCCCAAAAGGCAAGTTGTAAAGAAAGCTGGCTGTGAACTGGTGGTTAAGGTTGAGGGAGGAGAGGCCCCAGTCAAGTCTTTGCGTTCCTGGCAACGGCCAATAAACTCCGCCTGGCGAAGTCCCTAGCCCATCCGGGAGTCCGGAATCATAGGTGCGGGAGTAAGTGTAGCCGAGTAAAGCGTACAAACCATGGCGCTCGCTCTTGGTTTCCAATTTGACCTGCAGCGAATTGTAGTGAGCCCGGCCTACATCGTTGCTGTTATTGATGAGCCCGAAGTTGGGATAGGGGGCCGTGGTCGTGCTTAGCCCGCACCCCAGTGTGTAACCCGATACGACGCCGCATGCTGGGGGCGATTTGATGTTCAGATTCAACCCGTCCACCAGGATGTGGCTGCTCCGCGAACCCGCATAACCCACCGTCAACACCGCGTTGCCCGGCAACTGGCGCTCAAAATTTACATTGAACTGTTGAATCATCCCCTGCTTGAAATCCAGGTTCTGAGTTTGCACAGTTCCGGGGAATGTGGCGGGGTTGGGAGGCGCAGTAATGATTGGCAGGAAACTGCGGCTCAAGCCGCAATCAAGAGTAGTGTTTCCGAACGGGCAGAGCCCGAAAAAGTTATCGGCCTCCGCGAGGTACGGGGGGTTTTCCCACAAGCCCTGCGCTCCCTGGTTCCAGGACGAGTCGTGGAATATGGCATAACCGGCACGGATAGCGGTGTTCTGGCTGCCCAGAGGCTTCCAGGCGAATCCAATCCTGGGCTCTAAGGCCGATTTATCAAACTGCAGGCCCACACTGCCATCGCTAGGCACGCAGATGGTGCAGCCGCCCACGTTCGAAAGCGGACCTGCAACCAGTAATTTGCCGGTAGCGAAATCGAAATTTGCCTGCCGGTTGTGGGCTTCCGTA
>DATGIY010000232.1:0-2893 GCA_035295475.1 Terriglobales bacterium | reverse complement strand
ATTACTTTGTGCTCGAAACGGATGCCGCGCAGGCGGAAAAGCTCTACTCCCATTTGAAGCGGTTCATCATCATGGACCAGGTCGAGTTCTTGCCCGCTCAAGAATGGTTTGCCCTCGGTGTCCAGGGACCCAAAGCAGACGAGATTTTGCGGGCCGCCGGTTTCAAGAACCCTGCTTTGCAGCCCTTGCAGGTAGCCGATGTGGACTGGAATGGAGCTAAAGCCTCCCTGGTCCATAGCGATGATCAATCAGCCCCGGGCTACCAACTGTGGCTGGACTCCAGTCAGGCGGCGTCTGCGTGGGATGCTTTGACCAACGCCGGTGCGACTCCAGCGGGTACGGAAGCTCTGGAAATGGCGCGGATCGCCGCTGGTATCCCCCGTTACGGCCAGGACATCCGCGAGCGCGATCTGCCCCAGGAAACCGGGCAGATGCGCGCCCTCAGCTTCACCAAAGGGTGCTACATCGGACAGGAGATCGTGGAGCGCATTCGCGCACGTGGCAAGCTGCATCGCGGCTTCACCGGTTTCCGCATTTCAGAAGGACGCTCATTGCCAGTGCCTGGCGCCAAGGTGCAGTCGGCTGGCAAAGAAGTTGGTGAGATCACCAGCGCAACCCAGCTTCCGGGCAAGGCCCAGCCGTTGTTGGTGGCCCTGGGCTATATTCGGACTGAAGCCGGAGGCCCTGGTACATCGGTAGACATCGGCTCTTGCCGCGCTACCGTGGAGACGTTGCCTTTCACACCTGATTGAATGGTTTGTTGAAGCCTATGGCCGAAAAAAAGCCTGAATTTACGGTTACTGATCGCCGCCTGTTCACTTCCGAAGGCGAATTGCGCCCGGAATCCGACCAGGAACAGCCTGTATCCAACCCGCCCGCCGAAGTGAAATCGGCCCCCGAAACCGCCCAACCGGCGGATTCCGCGGCAACGAAGACCCCGACACCGCCGAGCGCGGCCGATCAGAAAGTGCAGGCTGACGCTTACAGCCAGCACACGCGTGAATTGGACGCGCGCTTGAAGCGGGAACTCGGTTCAGCGCAGGCGCAGGATCTGCAAATCACTTTTGAACGTTTTCTCGCCTCGCTGTATATGACCGCTTTGCTGCAGCTGGGATTGGTCCACGAGCAGGGAGGCCGGCCCCAGGTTGATCTGATCGGAGCCCGGCAAACCATCGACACCATCGATATTCTTAAGGACAAAACCAAGGGCAATCTCACCTCCGCCGAGGAGTCCTTCCTGCAGAACGTTCTCTACGAATTGCACATGGCTTATATCGAGGTGACCAACGCGCTGGCGCGCAGCGTCCAGGTGCCGGGTCAGCCCGGGCCCAAGCAGAAATGAAGGCTGTTCTCACCGTTTTGGGAAGCGGCACGTCGATGGGCGTGCCCACCATTGGCTGCACCTGTTCCGTCTGCACTTCTCCCGATCCCCACGATCGCCGCACTCGACCTTCGGTGCTGATCGAGTATGACGGGCATGTAATCCTCATTGACACAACTCCGGATTTTCGCGAGCAGGCTCTGCGTGAGGGCGTGCGGCGGCTGGACGCCGTGCTCTATACCCACGCCCATGCCGACCACGTGCTTGGCCTGGACGACCTGCGCCCTCTCAGCTTTCATCGCGATGGCCGCATTCCGCTCTATGCCAGCGAAACCGTGGCCCGGGTGGTGCGTGGCATGTTCCGCTACATCTTCGATGACGAGTACAAGTACGGCACCATGGCGCAAGTGGAGATGCATCACATCCGCGGCCCCATTGAGTTGTTTGGCGCGCACTTTGAACCGATCAAGATTCTGCACGGCGATGCGGAAATTTTTGGCTACCGTTTCGGCTCCGCCGCTTATCTGACGGATTTCAGCACTATCCCCGAGGAATCGTTTGCCCGCTTGCAGGGTCTGGACATACTGTTCCTGGACGCCCTACGACACAAGCCTCATCCCACCCACTCCACGGTGGAAAATTCGGTGCGCATTGTGCAGCGGCTGCAACCGCGGCGCGCGTTTTTTACGCACATCTGCCACGATCTGCCGCATGAAAAGACCAACGCTTCTTTGCCGGCGCACGTGCGCCTGGCGCACGATGGACTTAAGTTGGAATTTGAAATTTAGCGCCCTGAAACTGGGGCTTTATGGCGAAACGGTCCGCGCAAGTTCGTGACGAAACATTGAGCAGAGTTTGAAAATTTACCGCCATCTCGAGGAACTTCCACCCGATCTCGGGCACACCGTGCTCAGCGTCGGAAATTTTGACGGTGTGCACCGGGCTCACCAGCACGTGTTACGTGAGATGGTGCGCCGCGCGCCTGAACTGGGCGCCCATTCCATGGCGGTAACGTTTGATCCCCATCCCGTGCGCATCTTGCACCCCGATTCGGCGCCGCCCCTCATCACCCCTCTTCCCCTCAAATTGCGCTTACTGGCGGCCACCGGCCTGGATGCGGTTTTGCTTCTCCCCTTTACTCGCGACCTTTCCCTGCTCACTCCCCGCCAATTCGCGGAAAACATTCTCCACCGTGCCCTGCATGCCCGGGAGGTTCACGAGGGATTCAACTTCCGTTTTGGACGCCAAGCCAAAGGGGAAGTCAAGCAGTTGACGGAATTTGGGCGCGAATTCGGTTTTGAGGTGAAGGTCTATGCCGAGATGTGCATTCGCGGCCACTCGGTCTCCAGCAGCCGGGTTCGTGAACTGATAGCCGCCATCGGCGACGTCAGCGACGCACGTCACCTTCTTGGGCGCGCCTTCAGCATCGTGTCCACTCCCGGCCGCGGGCGCGGCTACGGCGCCAAGTACACGGTTCCCACCATCAATCTCAGCCGTTATGAGGAACTGGTGCCGCGCGACGGTGTCTACATCAGCCGGACTCGGGTGGCAGGGGAATGTTTCGATTCCGCG
>DATGIY010000231.1:0-2389 GCA_035295475.1 Terriglobales bacterium | reverse complement strand
AAACGCAAACCACGGCGGCAACTCCCAGCACCGCAGCCACGCCGCCCACGCCGGACACGCCCAGCGCCACCATTAATAACGCCGCTACCACCAGGGTGCACAGGGTCAGCCCGGAGACAGGGTTGTTGGACGATCCGATCAGGCCAACCAGATTGCCGGAAACAGCGGCGAAGAAGAACCCAAGTATGACCATGACCAGCGCCGCCACTACTGCTCCGCCCACCACCTTCGACAAGGTCAGGTTTCCCGCGCCCACAATAAAGTAGTAGTACAGGGCGATCATCGCCAACAGCACCACGGCCACACCTGCGAAAACAATCTTCGCGTTGAGATCGCGTTCGGTGCGGTCGGTGACTTCATGGGCGGCCGCCGACTTTTTCAGATCGGAAATCGCCCTGGCCATGCCGGCGCCTAGTTGCTTGCGCATCTTGAACAACGTGTACGCGGCGCCTACCAGCATGCCGCCCACGGCGATGGGACGAACGATCGAAAACCACACAGCTCCAGCAATTCCTCCCCAATAGCCCATGGCGTTACTGCCCGCCGGCATGGGCAGGTTGGGACCGAGGAAATAGATGAGCAGTGGGACCAGAAGGCCCCAGGCCACCACGCCGCCGGCAAAGTTCAAGGCCGCCAGCCGCGGTCCGATGATGAACCCCACGCCCAGGTAGGCGGGGCTGATGGCCGGTGAGGTGAAGGTGGTCATGCCGCCGGTGGCGACGGAAGGCGCTGTCGATCCACCTCCGATTCTCAACCCTTTCGCCATGGAAGGAATCTTCACCAGCATCTGGCGCGTGTACCAGAACAGGTTGATCTGCGAGAGGAAGTACATGAGCGCGCCGAAGCCCATGTTGGCGAAAAGAATCTTTGCGGCTTGCGCCCCTTGTTGCCCGGCCTTATGAATTTCTGAGGCAGCCACCGATTCAGGGAAGGGCAGCTCGGGGTCTTCCACCATGACCCGCCGCAGCAGAGTGACGAACAGGATGCCCAGCGTCCCGCCAATGACCATCAGCGCAACCGACTGCCAGTACTTGCCCGCCAATCCCGGCCACAGGCCCGCTAGGACAAAGGCCGGGATGGTGAAAACCGCCCCCGCTGCCACTGACTCGCCGATCGAGCCGATGGTACGGGCGATGTTTTCCTCCAGCAGCGATCCCTTCAGCAGACGCAGCACGGCCATGCCGATCACGGCTGCCGGATAGGTGGCGGCGATGGTCATTCCCGCCCGCAAGCCCAGGTAGGCATTTGCCGAGCCCAGGATGGCGGTCATGATCATGCCCAGAATGACCGCGCGCAGGGAGAACTCGCGCATTTGCATGGTGGGTGGAACGAAAGGCTTGTGTTTCTTGGTGCCACCGAGGGAAGGAGACACGGTGCTGGTCTCGGCGCTCATGGGAACTCCTCAAGGCTCGCTGAGATGCAAGCCTAACAAAACCGCGCACCTTAGCATGCACGGTCCCCTTTCTACAAGGGCAGCGATCACGCTTAGGGTATCAGGTTCTCCTCGTTTTCTCGTTCATCCGCCTTGGCATCAACATCTTCCCGCGCAGTAATACCGCCCGTTATTGCGAATCGGGCAAAGACCCCGGTATACTGACTTGGCACCGTCCGGAGCGGCTGGTTGCGCCCTCCGGGCAGGGGAGGGTCGTCTTCAGCAGTAGCGGAGACCTAACTCGGGCTACCAGGGCTGAGTCCACAGGAAGTCAGTCCTCGCTATTATCTTTCTTGGGTGCGGCTGCCGAAAGCCTCTTCGCCACCCTCTTCCCAGGTAATTGTCGTCTTTGCAACGCCCCCCTCATCAAGATTTCCCGCCTGCCGGTGTGCGACTCCTGTCTTGGTGCCATGCACCCTATCGCCGGCCTCATTTGTGGGGTTTGTGGGGAAAGGCTGACCAGTCCCTATACGGTTTCCGAAGGAATGGCGCGCTGCGGGGCTTGTCAGCGGCTGGAACCTCTTTTCGTCCGGGCCGCCGCCTACGGCAGCTACGACGGGGGGCTGCGGGAGCTTATCCACCTGCTGAAATACGAACAGATCCGGCCCGCAGCTAACGTCCTTGGACGCATGCTGGGCGAGACGATAGCCGCTCTGGCTGCGGCATTCGACGAACAGCCTCCCCTGCTGGTTCCCGTGCCACTGCACGCCAGCAAGCTGCGGCAGCGGGGTTTCAACCAGTCAGAGTTGATTGCGCGGGCAGCACTCAAGTCGCCGGCATTAAGCGGCAGGTCATTGCCGCTGCACAACTCGCTGCTGGAGCGCTCGCGCCCGACCGCCTCGCAGACGGGTCTGACCCGCCACCAGCGCAGGGAAAACATGCGCCGCGCCTTCCGCGTGCTGCGGCCGGAGGAGGTGACCGGCCGCGACGTCCTCCTGGTGGATGATGTTTTCACCA
>DATGIY010000230.1:0-4235 GCA_035295475.1 Terriglobales bacterium | reverse complement strand
CTTTACCCAGGGATGCTGCGCTTACACCATGCTTTTGTTCCTGTTCTGGCTGCCATCGTACCTCGTGGACTCCCGCCATATGTCACTGGTTAAGGCAGGCTGGTTTACGTCTGTGCCGTACATCGTTGCCGTACCCTTGGGCTTGCTGGCCGGCAAACTGAGCGACAGCCTGCTTACCCACGAAGACGTAAAACAGGGCAAGCGCCGGACATTGCTGATGGTATTTATTTTGGCATCCAGCGTCGTTCTGCTGACCAACATGGTTGCCAACCAGTACGCACTCTTATTCCTGGTTGCGATGTCGTTAGCTTGTATTTCCAGCGCCTTGTCGCTCAATATTGCCCTTACCAGTGACCTGGTGTGGAACGCGGAAATGGTGGGCACGGCGACGGGTTTCCTGATTCTAGGCGGGAACATCTTTGGATCACTGGTGCCTATCGCCACCGGCTACATCGTGAAGTGGACGGGCAGCTTCAACCTGGCGTTCTACCTGGCGGGCTTTCTGTTGTTCGTGGCGGCGCTGGTCTGCTTCACGATGACACGCACGCCTCTCGTGTTCGCGGAGAATGCAGCATGACTGCCAATGCGCTCTGCTCGCTTGTGCGCTCTCAGACCAGGCCCTGCGTTAAGACGGAGATCCAATGAAATGTCCGGGATCACTTTGGCAATGAATATCCAACCCCAGCAGCCCTGGTCGTTGCGCATGGTCGCACCCCTCGAACCTGGCATCGTTTGCATGGACCTCGAACGCATGTTCAAGTTCTATACCGAGGTGCTCGGACTGAAATTCGCCACCGATGCCGAAGCGGAGGCGGAGATGAGCACGAGGTTTGGCACCGGGCCGCACGGCTTTCGCATCATTCGCCTGCAAACCCCCTACGGGGAAAGAGTTAAGCTGATTGAGCCCAAAAAGACCGTCCTCAAGCCCAGCCCCAGTCCCGACTGGGTGTTTGAGCGCCATGGCATTGCCTACCTCACCTTTGTGATCGCGGACGTTCACGATGTGGTCGCACGCCTGAAAAAGCACGGGGTAGCGCTGGTCAGCCAGGCCGCGGTCCCCATTCGCGAGGGGATTACCGCCATCTTTGCCCGGGATCCAGAAGGCAACTTCCTGGAATTTGTAGAGTACGCGGATCTAGCCGCCTATCGGCCCGACCTTTTCAAATGGCGGCAGTTTTATTAGCGCTGCGCTAGCGCGTGCGCCACAGTGGTGCCAGAAAAAATTTCTTCCAACGGATATAAGTCATGTCGCTGAATCAGGTTACACCGATTGACGCCGGGCTGGGGATAAGGAAATGGGATTGAACTACCGTAGCGCGAGAACGATTTTGGCAAAAAAGAAATTCTTAAGATTTCTTTTGTAGATTCTACAAGACTTCGCGGAGGCGGTGTCTTATGCCAGCTAGCGTGGGGAAAACTGCGGCGGTCGTACCTTACTGAAAGCCCTAGCACTGGATGGAGGCGAAGCCTGGTGATGAATTTCGCCACATTCGGAGCGCGCTGTTTCAACCAATAGTTAATGGCCCTGGCCAAAGACAGGATGCGTCACATTTTGAAGGTGGGGAACTCAGGAGGGTTATAGTGCGCGAGCGAGCTTGGATGAATCCTTTCAGTGCAGCGATGCTGTTCCTGGCGGTGGTTGCGGTTCTCTTGCTGCCACGCAGTGCATCTGCCCAAGTTGCGGGCGCAACCCTGACCGGCACGATCACCGATTCCAGTGGCGCGATCGTGCCTGGAGCCAAAGTTTCAATCAAAAACGAGGGAACCGGCGAGACCAGGACTGTTTCCTCGGACTCGGCGGGTGTCTATTCTGCCCCCAACCTGCTGCCGGGAGAGTATGACGTGAGCTTTAGCGCGGCTGGATTTGCCACCGCCATACAAACGGGAGTTACTTTGAGCGTAGGCGCCCAGCAAGTGCTCAACATGAAGATGCAAATCGGCCAAGTCACTCAAAAGGTTGAGGTCAGCAGTGAGGCCCCGGCAGTGCAATTGGCGAACTCCACAATAAGCGGGGTGGTGGGCCGAACCGCGGTGATGCAACTGCCGTTGAATGGCCGTGACTGGACGCAACTGGCCACTTTGCAGCCCGGGGTCGATTCGGTGGGTTCGATTCAGGCCAATACCGGGTCTCCCGATCGCGCTCGCCGTGGCTACGGAGTGCAGATGACTATTTCCGGTTCGCGCCCTACGCAGAATAATTATCGGATTGATGGCATCAGCGTAAACGATTACTCCAACGGCGGACCCGGCAGCGTCGAGGGCTCGACCCTGGGTGTGGATGCGGTGCAGGAATTTTCCGTCCTGACCAGCAATTATTCAGCTGAGTACGGCCGCACTTCGGGCGGGATCATCAACGCTGTCACCAAGTCGGGAACCAACAGTTTACACGGCGATGTCTATGAGTTTCTGCGGAACAGCGCGCTGGACGCCAGGAACTACTTTGACCCAACCCAAATTCCAGCCTTTCGGCGCAATCAGTTCGGAGCCGCCCTGGGCGGCCCCATCGTGAAGGACAAGACCTTTTTCTTTGGGGATTATGAAGGTTTGCGTGAAAACCAAGGCATAACCGCAACGGTTCCGGTTCCCTCGGATGCCGTCCGGCACGGTATCTTGTGCTCCATCCCGCAGCCAGGACCCGGTGGTTGTTCCCCTCACATGGTTACCGGCGCTTTCAACCCCGATCCAATCACGGGAATTGACAAGGCGGTGTTGCCTTACTTGAATCTCTGGGGTCTGCCCAATGCGGGCCTGGTTGGCAATGGAGATGTCGGCTTTTACGCTTTTACCTCACCCCACATCACCTCGGAAAATTTTGGAACCCTGCGCATAGACCACAAGATTTCGAATAGCGACAGTCTGTTTGGAACCTTTCAGCAGGATTCTGCCACCAGCACGCAGCCCGACCCTGCCAATGATGTTCTGGTGGGAAACACAACCGGGAGAACCTACGTTGCGCTTGAGGAATCTCATGTCTTCAGCTCGCAGGTGCTGAACTCACTGCGCATCGGTTTAAACCGAAACTTGCATACCGCCCAAGGCATGAGCGCCATTAACCCCTTGGCCAATAACCTGTCCCTGGGGGAAAGCCCGGGAGCGGACAACCCGCAAATTGACGTGCCCCCGTACGTATCCATTCAGCCGGGGCTCAACCAAATCGAGCGTCTCGACTTCTACGAGAATTCCTACCAGGCTTATGACGACCTATTTTGGACAAAGGGAATTCACAATCTGAAGATGGGCTTTGCGTTCGAACGGGTGCAGTTGAATGCCTTCGATCCTGCTCCAGCAGGTGAAGTCGCCTTTGGCACGTTGGCCGATCCGGCGAACAATGGATTCCTGACCAACAATCCCATCGTCCTGTTCGCTCCGGTTCCCAGCAAGCCATTTATTCACTTTAATTTCCGGTCCAGCATTTTCGGCGGCTACATCCAGGACGACATGCGTGTGCGCCCCACCCTGACGTTAAACCTCGGCCTGCGCTACGAGATGTCGACCGTACCGGCGGAAATTCACGGCAACTTGTCGGCCTTGCACAGCCCCTTTAACCAGACGTTTGCCGATACCATCGTTGGGAAGACCGTCTTCAGCAATCCGACATACCACAACTTCGAACCTCGAATTGGCTTCGCCTGGGACCCCACCGGGACCGGAAAAACCTCGGTCCGGGGCGGTTTCGCCATCTTCGACGTTCTCCCCCTCCCCTACCTCTTAGGGCAGTTCGCCACCAATACCGCGCCCTTTACCGAGAATGGAAGCGCCAACAATCTACCTCCGGGATCTTTTCCCACCCAGGCTTTCAACATTCTTGCCGCCCAGGCCGTCAGCAACATCGGCCTTCGTGATGCCTATATTCAACCCAATCCCAAGCGCAACTACGTGATGCAATGGAATCTCAACGTTCAGCATGAGTTGGCACCGAATTTGACGGGGATGCTCGCCTACGTCGGCTCACGCGGCGTACACATGATTTTCCGCGCCGATGATATCAATACCGTGATGCCGCTTAACGACTCTAACCAACCCTACATCTGGCCCGCACCCGGCACCGGAACACCCATCAGTCCCCAGATCGGGCGCATGGATGCCCTGATCTGGAACAATGATTCCTATTTCGACGGCCTGGAGGCACAGGTCATCAAGCGCATGAGCCGCGGTATCGAGATGCAGGGCAGCTACACCTGGAGCCGGGCCATTGATGGAGGTGATGGTTCTATTGCCAGCGATTCCTTCGTGAA
>DATGIY010000229.1:0-3509 GCA_035295475.1 Terriglobales bacterium | reverse complement strand
TATCGACGTCCATGGACGCAAGGTGGTGCGCGTCAACGACGTTGATCTGCATGAAGACCATGTCAATCAGCATGTGGCGCTTCGTGTCGCGGGGGTGGACATCGGGGCACGCGGGGCAGTGCGCCGGCTGCTGAAAGGCCTGGTTCCGGGGCCGGTGCTGCGGGCGCTTTTACGAAAAATCCCTCCCCGGGAGATTCCCTGGGAATTTGTCGACCTGATCGAGACCGACCCCGCCCGGCGGGTGAAGCTGAAGATCTCGCATAAGCGTCTGGCCCGGCTGCATCCCGCCGACATTGCCGACATCGTGGAGGAACTGGCGCCGGACGAGCGCGAAGCCGTTTTCGAAACCCTGGACGAGGGGGTGGCGGCGGAAGCGCTGGAGGAGGTCGAACCCAAGCTGCAGGCCTCCATCGTGGAATCACTGGATTCGGAGCGGGCCGCCGACATCGTGGAGGAGATGGATCCCGATGCCGCCGCCGACCTGCTCAAGGACCTGCCCAAGGAGACCACGGAAGAAATCCTGCATGAGATGCAGCCGGAAGAGCGCCAGGAAGTGGCCGAGTTGCTGGAATTCAAGGAAGACACCGCCGCCGGCCGCATGACTACCGAGTACCTGGCGCTTCCAGCCAATGGCACCGTCCACGACGCGGTCGAGGCGCTGCGTCATTTTGAAGGCGGCATCGAAACCGTGAGCACCATCTATCTGCTCGATCCCGAGGGCCGCCTGGTGGGGGCAGTCATGCTGCCCAAGCTGGTGCTGGCCCAATCCACGGATGCTTTGCTTCCGCTCAGCATGGAACCGCTTATTTCCGTGCACGCCGGCGCCAGCGAAAAGGAAGTAGCGGAACTTTTTGACAAATACAACCTGCTTACCCTGCCGGTGGTGGATGATGAAGGCAAGCTTACCGGTGTAATCACCTCTGACGACGTGATTAGCCTGCTGCGGGCGAAGTTGTAGGCAGTACCGGGTACCGAGTACCGGGTACCGAGAAAAACACAGTACTCAGTTCTCGGTTGTGAAAGGCCCATAGGCTTCAGCTGCGGGTTATAAAGAAAATCCCCCAATGACCTCGTGGCCTTCGTGTCCTCCGTGGTGAAGTTTGTTCCGGTAGCACCAAGTGGCTGGCGGGAAAGCAAGACTGCATTTATTCTGGGGCGGCAGTGGGCGCGTCAGTAAATCCAAGTGGCGAAGACAGCGATGAGATGGGCGAGGCGCTGGCGAATCCGGATCCTGCTGTTTCTGGCGGTATTCGGTCCCGGCTTTATCACCGCGAACGTGGACAACGATCCCAACGGCATCTGGACCTATTCCGCCGCTGGGGCGCAGTTCGGCCATCTGCTGCTGTGGACAATCATTCCCACCACCGTGGCGCTCATTGTGGTGCAGGAAATGTCGGCCCGCATGGGGGCGATCACAGGCAAGGGTCTGAGCGACCTGATCCGCGAGGAATTCGGCCTGCGCGTCACTTTCCTGATGATGCTGGGGCTGGTGGTGGTGAACTTCGGCAACGTGGTGGGCGAATTTGCCGGCGTGGCCATGAGCCTGGAGCTGTTCGGCGTCTCCAAGTTCATTTCCGTTCCCCTGACCGCGATTTTCGTGTGGTTTCTGGTCGTCAAAGGACAGTACAAGAGCGTCGAGAAAGTCTTTATCGTCGCTTCCTTCTTCTATGTTTGTTACATCGCCGCCGGCATCATGGCCGGGCCCTCGTGGACACAGGCGAGCATAGCCACTTTCAAACCGCCCGATTTGACGTATTTTCACCAGCGCGCCTACCTATATATGTTTCTGGGGATCGTGGGGACCACCATTGCGCCCTGGATGCAGTTCTATCTGCAGTCGTCGATCGTGGAGAAGGGCGTAACCCGGCGGCAGTTTGCGGCCTCGCGCGTTGACGTGGTGGTGGGCTGCATTTTGACCGACGTGGTGGCGTGGTTCATCATCGTGGCTTGCGCCGCCACGCTCTACGTGCACGGACACACCCAGGTGCGTGATGCCGCCGATGCCGCGCAGGCCCTGCATCCTTTGGTCGGCGAATACGCCTATATCCTGTTTGCGGCCGGACTGCTGAACGCCTCCGTATTCGCCGCCTCCATCCTGCCGCTCTCCACGGCTTACGTGGTGTGCGAGGGGCTGGGCTTCGAATCAGGTGTCGGCAAGCGCTTCAGCGAAGCCCCAGTTTTCTATTGGCTCTATACGGTCCTGATCGTGGCCGGGGCGGGCGTGATTCTCACCCCTAACCTGCCGCTGGTGCAGGTGTCCATTCTGAGCCAGGTAATTAATGGCGCGGTTCTGCCCTTTGTGCTGGTATTCATGATTCTGCTCATCAACAAAACCGAGCTCATGGGCGAGTACATTAATTCGCGCTGGTTCAACGTAGCGGCGTGGAGTACCACGGCGGTGGTGAAGGCGCTGACCGGCGCGTATCTGTGGACGCAGTTTCGATGATCGGCGCGCTCCTCGGCTGCAGCCCCGAATCGAGGACCCTAGCGTTCCAGAGGCAGAAGATACGCAGGATTTTTCTTGAACGAGCCACCGAACGCTTGCTGATCAGCCTCACGCATATCCCAAGCGATTACGGAGGTCGGCATGATCTCGATGGTGGTGTCGTCCCATGCCGCAAACACTGGTCCAACGCTTGAATCTGCGAGCGCCGCCTCGCTCAGGTACTTTTTATGGATCTTCGCATTCCACTCACGTGATGGCACCCCTGTCAGTAGTTGCGCTTTACCCGTGATGCTTACACCACGTGAGGCCAGAGGATCGCGGGAGTCAATCATCAACGAAATCTTGGGGTTGGCACGGAGGTTGCGCACCTTATGGCTGTGTGCCGAGGTAGCGACGTAAATTTTCCCGCCCTCCAGGCAGTACCACACCGCCACTATGTGGATGGATTTGTCCGCATTCTCAGTCGCAAGCGAGGCGACGTAGCGGCCCGACAGCAACTCCTTCACTAGAGCGTCAGAAAACGAGGCCACAGCACTACTCCCTACCTCGCAAATACGGCTCAAGTACTGATTTGTGCAGAATGATACGCCAGCCTGTCAACCGGAGAGGATAACTCTACTTGTCACGCTTGTTACAAAATCCTCCCTGCGGCGATGTCCTTCACCAGCTCCAGGTCGGCTTCCAGGAAATCAAACTGCGGCAGATGCGCCCGCTCCACCCAGCGCACATCGCGAAAAATACGGTTCTCGATTTCGCCGTCGAACCTGTGGACCACGAAAAAGCGCAGCTCCACCTGATTGCCGCCCTTGTAACTGTGGCGAATGCGCGCCACTTCTTCGCCCACGTGCGCGTTGATGCCTAGCTCTTCGTCTAGTTCGCGGCGCATGGCGTCGCGGGGCTGCTCGCCTTCTTCAATCTTGCCGCCGGGAAACTCCCACTTCAGCGGCATAGCCTGATGGCGGGTGCGCTGGCAGATGAGCAGCTTGCCATCCTGCACAATCAGTGCCGCGACCACCTGCTTCACGGGATCGCCTCGGCAGAGACTGTGCTGCGGGCGGGCCCA
>DATGIY010000228.1:0-2454 GCA_035295475.1 Terriglobales bacterium | reverse complement strand
CTCGCCCAGGGTGCGGCTGCCGCCACAGCAATAGTCAATGCCAAGTTTCTCGAATTCGCGCGTTGCGCCGGGTATCTCGGTTGCAATCTCGCCTACGGTGCTGCTGGCTGCCAAAGTCATGACTGACGTCCTTTCGTGAGCGGAAGCCCTCGAAAACCAGACTACCGGCGGCTGGCTGTGGCAGCTATGACTTCTGTCACGGTGAAGTGGATTTGATCTGATCGCGAGGAATGGAGGCTTGGCGTGCAGCGGTTGTGGCTATCCACTAGTCTCGTCCAGCTCCGACTGCAACCGCTTCAGAGAGGGTATTTCGATGTTGCGATTATCGAGTTGAATCAGCCCCTCCGACTGGAGCCGGCTGAGATTGCGTGAAACCAGTTCCCGTACCGTGCCGATCTGTGCTGCGAGTTCGCTGTTGTTCGCCGGGAGCATCAGCGTAACCGCGTCCCCGTTGCGAACGCCCTCGGATTTTCCCAGCCGCACCAGCAGCGCGATCAGCCGATGGCGGACGGTGGTGAAGGAAAGTTCCTCGATAATTCCCACCAGCCGCCGCAACCGTCCGCCAATCACGCGCAGGACCTTCAGCGCAACCTCCGGATGTTTCCGGCACAGCGCCTGAAAATCCTGGCGGCTGAAGAAGAGGAGCTTGCAGTCGTTCATCGCTTGCGCGGATGCGGGATAGGTACCGCCGTCAAACACCGGCAGCTCGGCAATGGAGCTGCCCGGCCCGTCAATGGAGAGCACTTGCTCGCGGCCGCCCGCCGAGCTCTTGAAGATCCGGACGTCCCCTTCCTGCACCACGTAGAGTCCAGCGCACGGTTCGTCTTCGTGAAAAATCAGCTCACCCGCCGAGTACGTCCGCTGCAGCAGGGACGAGGTCATAAAAGCGAATTCCTGCTCTGACAGGCTGGAGAAAATCGGCACCCGTTTCAACAGAGCGATGACATCGCTCTCGCGTTCCGCTGGCATGCAGAGCATTCTACTCGGGCGGAAAGAATCAACGACGGCTTGAGGCAAGTTGTGCTGCTTCCACGGGCTGTTCCCATACGACACACCAGGCGGCGCTCAACGTAAGTGGACGACAACGGCTACATCAAATTTCGAGTAGTACTTCTTCACATCGGCGGCCCCGTATTTCTCGCGAAATTTTTCCACCACGCCGGAAACCTGCTTGCGGTCAGTAACCGGAACCCCCTTTACGTCCGCCTGTGCGCCACGCGCTTCAATTCGGATCGCCGGCTTCTCCAGCACATTCTTGTACCACTGTGTGTCCGAGCCCTTCACGGGGAGGAGGTAAAGAGTTTGGTCCTCGAAGACGAACCAAACCGGATTGGAGATCGGCCGCCCGGACTTTCTGCCCGTTATCGTGATTGTAAGTTGGCGATATCGAGAGAGGCGGTCGTATAGCGTGTCGCTCTTGGGCGGCATAGTGACCTCCTGCCTTAAGCTCGGACCATTGTCGCCTATCTGGCGCCGCGATACTGCTCCTCGGTAACATGCTCGAGCCAGTCCACGGCTTTTCCGTCCAGCTTCTCCTGGACAGCAATGTGGGTCATCGCTGTAGTTGGCGTGGCCCCATGCCAGTGCTTCTCGCCTGCCGCGAACCAGACCACATCGCCGGGCCGGATCTCCTCAATCGGCCCTCCCCAGCGTTGGGCCAGCCCGGATCCTGCGGTAACGATGAGCGTCTGGCCGAGCGGATGCGTGTGCCATGCTGTCCGCGCGCCCGGCTCGAAGGTCACGCTGGCGCCTGCCGCACGCGCCGGTTCCGGCGCCCGGAATAAGGGATCGATCCGAACCGTCCCGGTGAACCAATCCGAGGGACCTTTTTCGGAAGCTTGCGAACCGGCTCGTTTGATCTCCATGTTTTTTCGCCTCTGCTGTGAAATTGATATTCGACTTTATCAGGAAGCTGCAGGCCACCCAGTGCCAGACAGACCCAGGAGAGTGCTGCGGCAGACCCGAGCGCCTAAAGCAGCCCTAGTTCGCGGGGATATTTGGCCTGAAGGGAGCCCACCAGCAACTCGAGCTGCGGCTGAGAACGCAGGTTTTCCAGCGACGGGTCATTCAGAAAAAATGGCCAGCACGCGAAACCGTTATCCACGCTCCGCTCCAACCACTCGAATGCAACCTCAGGCCGACGCAACAGCGAGAGAATGCAAGCGACCTGGTAATAGGTGTGATGCGCGTGGCCAAATGATTTTGGATTGGTGCAGGCCTGATTCATGCAACGCAACGCTGGCGCCGAGTGGCCCATCGCAGCGTACAACAGGCCCTGAAGGCTGACGAAGAGAGGCTCCTCGGGAGCGAGGCGGCTGGCTTCCTCCGTGAGGCGCTTCGCCTGCTCCCACTGCCGGGTCAAAATCGCGAGGTGAATCGCGAGTTGCAAAGCGTACTTGTTGTCGGGAGCCGCGGCGCGCCACCGTGCCAGCTGCTGGCGAGCCTGATCGTATT
>DATGIY010000227.1:0-2989 GCA_035295475.1 Terriglobales bacterium | reverse complement strand
GATGGGACGCGGAATATTACGCTCGCCCGGACCCACCCAGTGCCCCACCACGCCCGCGCCGATCATGTCGGCGATAAATTGATAGTGTTGGCCGTCCCAAGCGAACAGCGTCGGGCAGGAACTGCCCCGGCGATCAATTTCAAGAATGTTCTCCTGCTTATCGGCCGCGATTTGCACTTCGTCCTGCACCACGCCCGTCGGCCAGGTCATGCGCACTACATCCGCGCTGGTCTCTGCGCCCAGGCCGGCGATGATCTCCGGCGAATTCTGTCCCAGATACCCGGATCCACCCTGGATTTCGAATTTCTGGTGCAAGGCGCCCGCGAAGACCTCCACCTTGGTGCCAATGCTGCTCTTGTTATCGTTCAGACCTTTGAGCGCGATGCGCAGCCAATGATTGCGATTTGCCCCTTCGTTGCGCAACAGCACCGGCGGCCCACCGTTCTGCGTAATCAGCAGATCGGTCGAACCATCGCCCCAGAAATCACCGGTCACCAGCGCCCGCGGATCGTGCAATTGGACTTTGTCCAACCCCACTTGCGCGCTGACGTCTTTGAATCCCTTCGCCCCTTCGTTGCGGAACAGGCGTACCTCGCCGCGTCCGTCTTTCGTCTCGCCTACCGCCGCCAAGTCAATCCAGCCATCGTTGTCATAGTCGAATGCAGCCACACCCCAGGCTGCGGTCCAATCTAGCTTCGGCAGAGGCACCCGCTCAGCTTTCTCTCCTTCTACGTTGCGCCACAGCGTCAATGCTGGCTGTTCGGCATGCGTGAACGCCAGATCCATCCAGCCATCTTTGTCGAAATCGAACACGGCCACACCGGCCACTGGTCCGGGCGCGCTTTGCCATGGTTGTTCGACCAGGAACTGCCCTTCTCGCGGATTCGTGTAAACACTGGTCTGCAGTCCGGTAACTACGAAGTCGATAGCGCGATCATTATTGAAATCTGTGCCTACCGCTCCCGTACTTGAACCGCTTCCGCCTAGTCCTGTCGCACCGGTCACATCCGTGAAAGTGCTGTTGCCGTCGTTTCGCCAGAGTACGTTGTTCGTCTTTCGAGCTTGGCCCGCCGAATCCTCTGCCCCGCGGGTGACGTACAGGTCCAGGTCGCCATCGTGGTCGTAATCAATGAAGGTCATGCCCATGGGCAGACCGTCCGTGTGAATGCCTGCTGCCTGGGTCACATCGGTGAACTTCGCGCCCTTTTGGTTGTGGTACAGGGCGACGTGGCCGTTGAACCCGACTGCCAGATCGGTCAAACCATCGTTGTCATAATCCCCGGCAGCGCAACTGATCGCCGGCATCTTGGGATCGAGGCCCACCGCTTGCGTGACATCGGCAAACTTTCCCTCTCCCAAGTTGTGGTACAGCGACATTCCGCCTTCCCTACCGCCGCCCGCAACGAACATATCTATGTTGCCGTCGTTGTCGTAGTCCAGCAGGCAGGCGCCTGGCCCGGCTGAACCTGCAAGGCCCGCCGGCTTGGCCGACGGCGTCTGGGGCAGAACAGCTAATCCCGCTTCTTTTGTCATGTCCAAAAAGCGCACCCGAATCTGCGCCGGCACCGCCTCCACCGTGGCCGACGAACTCTCCGCCAGTGAGAGCGGCCCTTGATTCCCATAGGCCACGCTCATGGCCGCACCCAGTTTCGATTTCGTTATTTGCTGAAACTTGGCCAGCCGCGCCCGTGCCTCCTTTATGTTCCCCGACTGCTGGTAAGCGCGCGCCAGCCCAAACTCCGCCGAGGCGTGAAACGCGTCCAGCTGCAGCGTTCTCTGAAATTCCTCGATCGCCGGAGCGTACTGCTGCAGCTGCATGTAAACCGTGCCCTGGAAATAGTGGCTGTCCGCGTCTTTGGGCACGATCGCCGCCGCATGTTGAAACGCATTCAGCGCTTCCTTAGGTTGGTTATCGCCGCGGTAAAGCAGGCCCAGGTTGTACCAGGCGTGGGCTTCCTTGGGATCAGCTTTCACCACCTCCAGCAGGATCGCCCGTGCCTGCGCCAGTTGTTGCAGGTTGTACAACGCGATCCCCTCATTGACCTTTGCCGTCAACAAGGCGGGATCCGCCGCTCGTGCCTGGCGGAAATACTCCAGCCCCTTCTTGAAGTTCTGCTGGTTCAGGTAGCCGACGCCCAGGTTGTTAAGCCGGTTCGCCTGCACCACGCCGCTGGAGTGTTGGGTCTTGCTTTGAAAAGTGAACAACCCCAGCCCGGCAAGGGCAAGAAATACAACGTATCGGGGAAGAAAGGTTGTGCGCATGGCGTGCGGTGTAATTCTACTCTGACCGCCGGGCGAACTTTCGGCTGGCTACAATCCCTCGCCCTTCCCGCACGATGATGGTCTGTCCACCCGCCACGCTGTTGAGCTTGTCCACCTGGCCACTCGGCCAATTGATCTCCACCGCATCCGTCTTAGCGTGCATGCCTAGCCCGAAGGTCAGCACCAACTCGCTTTGCGACAGGTAGCTGGACCCGCTGCGCAGCATCTGGTCTTGCTTCACGCCGGCAACGGTGACGTGCGCCACCGCCCCAATCCCGTCGCGGTTCGATTTGACGCCTTCCAGCTTGATGCGCAGGCTGTTGTTTGTCCCACCGTCATTGCGGAAAAGGTAGGTGCGTCCGGCGTTGGTCGTCACCAGGATGTCAAGGTCGCCATCGTTGTCCACATCGGCATAAGCCGCGCCCCGCGCCACTTTTGGGCTGGCAAAGGCGGCGCCCATCCCCTGCGTGATCTCCTGGAAGCTGCCGTTCCCCAGATTGCGGAACAGGTGCGGCGGCTCGGCAAACTTCACCGTCTTTTGCACTTTCTCGATCTGGTTCTCGATGTGACCGTCGGCCACGAAAATGTCCGGCCAGCCATCCAGGTTGTAATCGAAAAAGAAGCACCCGAATCCCAGCGTCAGCAGCGTGTCCCGCCCGATGGACGATCGCGGCGACTCATCCACAAACAGCCCGTTGCCCTCGTTGTGGTACAGCGACACCATCTG
>DATGIY010000226.1:0-7588 GCA_035295475.1 Terriglobales bacterium | reverse complement strand
ACCTCTCCCAAAACGGAAACCCCTTGCGTGGCATATTCCTTCACAAAGACGGTGACTTGTGGGTCGGAGAAGAAGCCGCCATCCATGAGGCGCTGGCGAATCGTACGGCCAGCTTCCTCGGTAGTCTGTCCGCCCACGTGGACGGCGCCGACCAGAGCGATCACGGCGTCGCCATTGCCGCTGACGCGCAATTCCTGATCGAAGTCCGGCGCGCCCAAAACGCCGATTTTCAGCAAATCGCCGGGGCCGATCAGGGGTTCAAAATTCTGTTTCCCTTGTGTCTCGGACTGAGGCGGAACAAGGGGTGCAGCCTGGGGACTGCGGGCGCTGCCGCTGGCCGGAAGCGCCGGGCCGGCGTTCTGGTTGCTGGTCGGCACCGGCTGGGCATAGGTCGAATTCGGCTGTTGGGCAAACGCCACAGCGGCCAGCAGGCACATCGCGATGAACACTCCTGACATACTTCTCATTGGGCACCTCAGCACATCAAAATTATAGCTCGGCTGGTTAAGGTTTGGCGCCAGCGCAGCCCGTTCCGGCAGCGCAAACGACCGTTATACGCGCCCGAATAGGGCGAATACGTTGAAGGGGAGAGTCCTACCCACGCCGCCTTGGGGGACGATGATTCGAGCGCGGCAACCAATCTCTTAGACTGCAAGCGCTGCCTCGTCCCTTGCGGCATGCGGCTACTACCAGTGTCCCAGTCCGCAACTGTCCAAGGCAACTCTCGCACGCTTGCTTGAGTCGGATGCCCGCCCACGGCGGGCGGGCATCCGAGTTCGTTGGCCTTACTGCACCGTTAAGGTGACCGTCTGCGTCTGGCTGGACAGTCCAGCTGAAGAAGCGGTCACAGTGATGTTGTAGGTTCCGGCCGGGGTGCCGGAACTGCCGCCGCCACCGCCACCCGAGGAAGAACCGCCGCCACCGCAGCCCGCCAGCAGGAGGGTTAGGCCGAGCACCACGAAACAAGCCAAGCCAATGCCCAGCTTGCGCCGGCGGGAGCCCAGGCCGATACCCGCCAGGGCGATGCCTGGCAGAGGCAGCCAGATGGCGTACAGCGGTAACAGGCTCTTGCCGTTGCGCGGCGTGATCAAAGCCGCCGACGGACCAGTCGTGGTGACCGTGAGAGTGGCGGTTGCCGAACCGCTACCCGGAGTTACCGAACTGGGGTTGACAGAGCAGCCCAGGAGGGCGCCACCAGGCACCGCGCAGCTTAGTGAGACGGCGCTGGCGAAGCCGTTCTGGCCGCCGACCGTCAGAGTGTAGGCGGCGGAACTGCCGGGATTTACCGGTTGATTGCTGGGCGAAGCGCTGAAGGTGAAGTTCTGCTGCCCGCCCGGAGGAAGATTGGCGGGGGCGTGGAACACAAGCGCTTGCGCCACCCAGGCGCCGGGAGCAATCACGATGGCAGGGTTGACGTTGCTCACGGGCGTGCCGTTGAACTGGTGTTCCGCTCCGTTTCCGTTGCCGCTGACCGAGGCAAGAGCGAATCCGGAACCCGCACCGCTGACAAACTGAACCACGCTGGCCGCGGCAAACACCAGGTTATTGTTGAAGGTTGTGCTAACTGCTCCAGCACTGGCGGTGGTACCGCTACCCGCTCCGGCATTTGCCGCCGCTGGACTGGAATCCAGAGGAGCGGCTGTATCCAGGCCGCTGTATTCCACAACCTGAACATCGGGAGCATTAGCCCCGGCCGTGCCGAACGAAGCTTTGACCGTATTCGCGCCGGCACTGCTGGCCTTGATGTTCTTGGCGTAAAAGATGACCTGGCCCAGCTTGTTGGCCGTGTCCTGGACCGGTTGGTTGGCTTGAGTATACGTGTTGCCGGCCGAATCGCTGACCGTGATGGGGTGGGATGAAGCGTCACCCCAGCTCACCACCACAATATTCGTGTCCCCGGCGTTCTGGGCGAGGGAAAGTATAGCGTCGGCTTCTTTCTGGAAATTGCTGCTGTGTCCGGAATTGGCGGTCTGGATGAAGTTGACCGGACCACCACCCATTTTGTAGGTGTAACCCGCTGGCAGGGTAGCGGAGCCGCCGCTCGGCGGAGGATTAGTGACGACTACATCCACAGCTCCGACCGAACCGGCGGGAGTGAAGGCCGTAAGGCTGGTGCCGCCGCTTGCGACCTGCACGTTGCTGGCGGGAATACCACCAATCGTAACTTTCGCGCCGGCTACGAAGTTGCTGCCGCTGATGCTAACCGAGGTGCCGCCGTTAGTGATACCGCTCGTGGGAGTTATGGAATTGATAGTCGGTGTTACGGCGGTGAAGCCAAAGGGCGTGTTGGAGGTCGTGACCGTGCCGCCGTCCGTGTTGGTAACGGTGATGGCAACATCGCCGATGGGGTGAGCCGGGGTGGTGCAGTCAATTTCCGTGCTGGATGCGACACTGCAGTTGATGGCGGAAATTCCGCCGAACAATACGGTGGCGCCGGCGACGAAGTTAGTGCCGGTAATCTTCACCGAGTCGCCGCCTGCGGCTGAGCCGGTGGTGGGGGTGACGGGAGTAGTGGGATCAATGGTTGGCGCCGGGCCCACGGTCGGCGGGTTGGTTCCGAAGGCCGCCATCTGCATGATCCACGAACCGGTGACCGACTCCTTCGCAGTGAAAGGCCCATTGGATGCCAGTATCTTCTCGCCGGCGACGTTGCCTGTGCTGGCGTTGTAGAGCTCGCGCGTGAAATTGAGCTGCGGATCCGCGCCCTGCGTGAAACCGCCGTTGGTAGTGCCTCCGACCACAAGCACACTGGGCGCCGTGCTGGTAGTCAGAGCTCCACTCGACGCGGGAGATGTGCTGCCCTGGGCGCCAGTGACGGCATCCAGCGGGGCGGTGGCCGAAGCCCCCGAGTATTCCAGGGCGCGCACATCGGGAAAGCTGGTGCTCTGGTTGAAGGTAACCGTGACTGTGTTGGAGGCGGACAGCTTAATATTCTTGGCGTAGTAAATAGCCTGAGAAACTGCGCCCGGGCCGCTGCCAATCTGTTGTGTGCCCACTGCCAGCGCGTAACTGTTGCCGGCAGAATCGGCGACCGAAATCACGGTGGAGCCGTCGTTCGCCCAGCCAACGACGATGACGTTCAGGTCACCGGCGCTTTGTGCGTTCGCAAACGTGGCACTGGCGCTGGTGGCTGTCGATGGCGCAGGGTCATCGTCTGCCGCTTGTACGAAGGCGACCTGGGCGGAGGCTAGGGCGGGCACGAAAAATAACAACAAAGCTAAGGCTATTGTCAGCGATGAAACGCGCTGAGGACTTTTTCCTCTCCTGAAATTCATCACGGAATTCGACCTCACTTAAATTGGGATCTCATTCAGCGAGGGTGGGCAGGGCCCACACTCGCGGAGAAAGCCGCTTTCTTGGGGGAAGAGGAAGGGCTCTCGCGTTCGGCGCTGCAGTAGTACCAGGACGCGGAGGGATTAAAGCACCTTAACGACCAGGCGAGCTGATAGTTAATCCCTGCAAATTCAGCTAGTTGCGGTCAATTTCCACGCCTGGCAGCAGGCGGTTGTGCAAAAACCTGCACAGCCGGGGAAGGGCTTTTCCGGGCATTTTGGGGACTTCATCACGGCTGCACGGCGGGTGCGGAGAGGCGCAGGTCGTAGAGGTCAGCTTCGGCTCCGGGAGCGGTGAAACGGTCCGTTCTCCTGCCGTCGGCGTCGAGGTAAAACTCGATGTAGGCGGCCTGCCGAGCACCGCCTCCCCCGATATGGGAGAGGATCACCCAAACTCGCCGGCCGCGGAGGCGGTCGAGGTCGCTGGCGTAGTCGCTCACCTTATCGCCTGCCGCGGTGCCGTAGACGAGGTTGGGCTCGGCGCGCCCCTCGACCTCGTCGTAAAACTGCCACGCCGGCTCTGAGCCGGTGTTCAGGTAGATGAGGTCGCCAGGTTGCTGGTGGTTGAAAACGTAAGTTCTTACCGCTTTAATTTCTTCGGGTGCCATGACACCGGAGTGCTTGATCAAGATATGGGGCTTGGCGAAATGATGGAGCACATACACGGTGGGATCGAGCAGAAGCAAGATGATGAAGGCATAGCCGATAACCGCAGCGTGGCCGCGAGTGGCTAAACGCAGCTGCTCCACGCCTTCCCCCATCACAAGAAGTACGGCAGGAACCAGGAACAGGGTAAGTCTGCCGCCAAAAGGATACTTGTGCAGGCCGGAAGCGAACAGCGTCAGCAGGGCGGGGGCAAGCAGCAGGAACAGTGTCTCCCGCCGCGTCCTCCACAGGCCAGCGAAGCCCAGAACAAAAGCCAGAGCAGCGAGGCCGGCGAACTCCCATCCGGCGGTCTGACTGAAAAAAGCAAAGAAGCTGTCCACGAGCCATTTCCAGTCAGACAGCGAGCGCGGAGGCAGGGGCATGAAGTTTTCCGCCCAGTATTGGAAGAGGGCTGGATCGCGGGTAAGGGAGCGAAGGACGAAGAAATAAGCGGCGAGCGCGCTGGCGGTCCACAGCAGGCCGGCTAGACAGAAGCGGAGCAGGGTGGACCAGTGCCCGCGGGCAACACAGGCGCCGAGGACGGTTACGCCGATGCCGGCGAGCACGAAAACAGAAGGGTGGGAAAACCAGATAGCGGCCCCGCCAATCAGACCCAAAGCGGCAATTCGCGCCAGGGTCCAATCAGCTATGGGTGCGCCCAGAGCAACAAGATATAGAAGCACCGCCAGCGCTACGTCGCCCGAGTACTGCTTGACTTCGGAGGAGTAGTAGAGCAGAGAGGGGGAAACAGCAAACAAGGCAGTGGCCACCGCCGCCGCTCCCGGCCTCAGCGCCAGGCGGGCCGTTTGGCAAAAGAGAAGAAGAGCAATCAGGCCGGCGACAAGCGGCAATAAGCGCAGTGCGTATTCGTTGGCGCCAAGGGAGCGGACGGCGAATTTCTCCAGCAGAAGAAAGCCGATAGGAGCGCCCTGGTGGTTTTCCAGCGGGCGCAGCAAGCCGGCATAGGAGCGGTGAAGGATATTGAGAGCGAGGTAGGCTTCGTCCAGCCACAAGGAACGATTAAGCAGGTAGCCGAAGATACGAAACAAGCAGCCAACGGCGACCGCCACCCAAGCCAGGCGAGTGAAAAGCCGACTATCCTCCGGGGAAGCGCAGGTGGAGAATGCAGCCAAGCCGACATTATCCACATTCTGTGGAGAGATAGCCGTAGTGGCCCTGTTATTCATCTGGGGCACTGATCAGGAGCCGAGCCGCCTAGAAAACACGCTTTATTGGCCGGCCGCCTTGAAGGCCGCCACCTGCATAACCCAGTTGCCGCTGGCCCCCAGCGTGGCAGTGGCTGTGTAGGTGCCGGTGGCAGTCACCATATCATCTTCGGCGATGTCGCCATCCGGAGAAGTGATAATGCGTGAAGTAAAGCCGGCGCCCGGGCCGGTGTTCCATGTGGCCACCGTGTTGGCGCCGAAAATCAGGGTGCTCGCGGAGCTAGTCGTGACGGCGCCGCTGCTGGCGGTAGCACTCTTTCCGGACGCGCCAGCTGAGACCTGAAGCGGATTCGCGGTGTCCAGACCGCTGTATTCCAGAATGCGGACATCGACGTACGATGCCGACTGGCTGAAGGTGACCTTAACCGTATTGCTGCCCGCAGCGATGTTCTTGGCGTAATAAATTGACTGGGTGATTCCCGTGCCGACGGTCGGGCCAACCGCCAGGGTATAAGCGTTTCCCAGGCTATCTGTCACGGACGACACGGTGGAAGTGGTGTCGTTCCAGCCGACTACGACAATATTCAAATTGCCGGCCGTCTGCGCCTTGGTGAAGGCAACGGAGACTGTTGCGGTCGCTGTCTGCGGAGTGGCAGATGCCACCTGCACGAAGCTGATGGTGGAAACACTGGCCGTATAGGTATAACCGTTGCTCAGAGTGCCGCTCAGGCCGTTGGGATCCGTGACCACAACGTTGACTACTCCGGCACTGTGGGCTGGGGTGGTGGCGGTGAGTGTGGTGCTGCTGGTCACGTTTACATTGCTGGCTGCGGTTCCGCCGAAGGACACGGTCGCACCGGAAACGAAATTTGTCCCCGTGAGCGTGACCGCCGTGCCTCCGGTGGCCGGTCCCGAACTGGGAGCAATGCCTGTGACCGTTGGTGGCGAAGCGGTGGAAGCGCCAGCTGCCTTGAACGCCGCCATTTGCATGACCCAGGGCCCCTTAGAGGTGAGGGTAGCGGTGGCGGCGTAGGAGCCGGTGGCGGAAACGGTCTCGTCTTCCGCCAGATCCGAATCCGGCGTGGTGATGATGCGAGTGGTGAAGCCAGTGCCGGGCGCCTTATTGCCAGTCCCAACGGTGTTGGCGCCGAAAATCAGCTCGTTGCCGGAAGTCGTAGTTGCTGACGCGCTGCTGGCGCTGGAGCTGTTGCCAGTGCCCACGGCGGTGACATCAAGAGGGCTGGAGCTATCGAGGCCGGTATACTCCAGAACCCGCACGTCAGGATAGGATGCCGCCTGGTTGAAGGTGACCGTAACCTTGTTGTTCCCGCCGGCAATACTCTTCGCGTAGTAAAGGGACTGGGTGATTCCCGTACCCGATGTAGGCCCAGCCGCGAGGCTATAAGTATTACCCGCGCTGTCCGAAACCGATTGCACGGTTGAGGTGGTGTCGTTCCAGCCCACGACAACCACATTCAAGTTACCGGCGGTTTGAGCGCCGGGATAAGCGACAGTTACGCTGGCGGTAGGCGATTGGGGGGTGGCGGCAGCCACCTGTACGAACCCGATGGACACAGCAGAGGAGGTGTAGGTGAAACCGTTATTCAGGGTGCCGCTTTGGCCGCCAGAGCTCGTGACCACAACGTTGACCGCTCCCGCCGCATGAGCCGGGGTGGCGGCGTTGATCGTGGTGCTGTTGACCACGGAAACATTGCTGGCTGCGGTGCCCCCAAAACTCACCGTGTCACCGGCGGCAAAGTTGGCTCCGCTGATGGTCACCGCGGTGCCGCCGCTGGTTGAGCCCGAAGCCGGAGAAACGCTGGTCACGCTGGGCGCAGTACTGCCGCCAGCAACAGCTTGCTTGAAGGTCACCATCTGCATAACCCAGTTGCCGCTGCCGGTGAGAGTGGAGCTGGCGTTGTAGCTGCCAGCGATGGTGACCGCGCGGTCCTCGGCCAGATCGGAATCGGGAGTAGTGATGATGCGCTGAGTGAATGCCGGGCCAGGCCCCAGGTTGCCGGTAGCCACGGTGTTGGCCCCAAAGATGAGTTCGTTGGCGGCGGTGGTGGTCGCCGAACCGCTATTGGCGGCGGTCCCCGTGCCCGTGGCGGAGGAGGTCACGTCGAGCGGATTAGCGGTATTCAAACCCTGGTATTCCAGAATGCGGACATCGGGATAGCTGGCCGCCTGGTTAAAAGTAACGGTCACGGCATTACTGATACTGGCGGCAATGTTTTTGGCGTAGTAGATCGCCTGCGTGATTCCGTTTCCCTTGCTAGGACCGGCAGCCAAACTGTACACGTTGCCGGCACTGTCTTTGACCGACTGCACGGCTGAGGTCGTATCGTTCCAGCCGACAACTACGACGTTCAGATCGCCCGCGGTCTGCTGCAAAGGATAGGAAACAGAAACGGTGGAAGTTGCTGACTGCGGTGTGGCGGCATT
>DATGIY010000225.1:0-4507 GCA_035295475.1 Terriglobales bacterium | reverse complement strand
CGGACGCACTTTGCCCCCCAGCACGTGCGTCATCAGCTGCAGGCCATAGCAGATGCCGAGCACAGGCAGCCCCAGGTTGAAGACGCGCGGGTCGGCGGCGGGCGCATCCTGGTCGTAAACCGAGCTGGGACCCCCGGACAGGATGATCCCGGCCGGGCCATAGCTCTTGATTTCGTCAATGGGCGCGGTGCAGGGCAGCACCACCGAAAAGATGTTCTGTTCGCGGATGCGGCGCGCGATCAGCTGCGAATACTGGGCGCCGAAGTCGAGGACGACAATGGATTGGCTTTCCACGGTCTAATGTGCCAGAGGGATAGTAGCAGTGTAAAGCAGGAAAAAGCGGGCGTCAGCAACCGTTAACCGGCTGGCACTCCGGTCCGCCTGGGCTCGGCTGAAAGCTGGGCTCAGTCCCGCCGGTGGCAGGCTTCAGGTCCGCCTCCATTTCCCCCGGCCCTGCCAGGCCCACATAAGCCGCCAGACGCGTGATGTACAGGAAATCGGCGTACGCGAAGTACGCGATGCTGGTCGTGGCCAGCGCCCACCCCCCGTCCAGCGAGGCCCGCAGCATGCGATCGAAGATCAGGATTCCCGCCGCCAGTGCCGCCGCCAAGGCCATATAGTGCAAA
This sequence comes from Terriglobales bacterium, assembly GCA_035295475.1. GTDB lineage: Bacteria > Acidobacteriota > Terriglobia > Terriglobales > Acidobacteriaceae > JAICWP01. Next base: position 3,881 of record DATGIY010000225.1, on the reverse strand, counting down.
AGCACAAACGGCAAGCTGGTCAGCACTACCTCGCCGAATCTTCCGCGCACCATTTCTACCGCTGCCGCGATGCCCCCAAGGGTGTCCCGTCCATCGCGTACTACAAAGATCGAGGATAGTGAAAGTAGCCAGTTCAGCAGCGCCCAAACCAGCCATATGCAGGCGAAGAGAACCACCGCGAGCACAAGCCGGGGGGCGGGATCCGCAACTCTGCTGGACAGGATCAGCGCCGCCCCGGCTGAGAGGACCGCGGCCAGCCACAATCCGGCGCGCAGAAAGCTCAATCCCAGCAAGGCACGCCAGGGCCAGCGCGGCGCATTCTGCACGAGGGCTCGCAGCGTGGCCAGCCGCCCCACCGCAGCACATATGATCCAGAACACGGCCACCGTCGTTCCGCCTACAGCAATGCCGGCAGCCAGCCGCACCGCGCTACCGCGCAGGGCGTGCGCCAGCGCCGCCAGGGCCGCCAAAGGCTCCCCGCTCTGCACCAGCATCTGCTCGCGCCAGGAAACAGGAATGGAGCGCAGATATTCAATGACCAGGCTCGCTACTATCAGCCATGCCGCTGAGGCAAAGCACCAGCGCCAGCTCAGTTCCGCGAGGAGAAGAGCGGGCTGGCGCCGGATGGCCTCCACTCCCTTTCTTAGGGCTGAACTCGCGGACATGGCAGCTAGCATAGCTCAAGCAGCCGGTTTCGAGCCTCAAACTTCCTGCTCGGTTTTCAGCGGCTGCAGCATGCCCACGCCTCCCACTCACAAATCGGAACTCGACAATCGTCCTCTATGTTCCCCACCCGGAACAGCGCGGTACAACCTGTACACCTCAGACTGGCATCCCTTTCTATGTCGACAATTCATATCCAGCTGAGCGGGACAGGGCTCCGGCGACGGAGAGATGCCGTTGTCCGCCTGCCCGGTCCGCTCAAGGGAAGGAGCACGCATGAGAATACTGAGATTCCTGGCTTTGGCGGGGATGTTCACCATGGTCTTGCCTCTGGCTTCCCTGGCCAGCACGAAAAACAGCACGGAGCAGAAAAAGAATATTTCGTTATTGGACACGGTTGAGCTCGCGGGCAAGACCCTCAGCCCGGGACAATACAAAGTGGAGTGGAACGGCACCGGCCCCATGGTCCACGTAAAGTTTCTGAAGAATGGGAAAACCGTCTTAACCGCGCCCGCCGAAGTGGCCCAGCTCCAGCAAAAGGCGCCTTACAGCGCGGTCGTGGAAAACACCAAAAAGAACGGAACTAAAACTCTGCGCGAAATCGAGTGGAATAATCAACGCGAGGCCCTGATATTCGGTCCTCAAGCCAGAAGCGGTCACGCACACCATACCCGAGCGAGTGCCTCCTAGTTGCACGCCACTTCGCTGAGCGGGCCTTTACGGCCCGCTTTTTTGTTCCCAATCCCATGATCCCTGATAGGTCCAATTCAGAGCGAGGAGGTTTCAATCTGAAACAGAATGACAAACCCCGGGTCTTAGATCTGCGTTCATCTGCGTTGATCCGCGGCGAAGAAGTTACCGCACTACGATGTTCACCAGCTTGCCAGGCACGATGATCACCTTGACCAACGACTTGCCGGCCAGAAACTGCTGAACTTTATCCTCGGCTAACGCGCGCTGGCGCACATCTTCTTCGGGGGCATCCGCGGGCACGATGATACGGCTGCGGAGCTTGCCGTTGACCTGCACCGGAATCTCAATTTCTTCTTCTTTGGCCAGCGCCGGGTCATACTGGGGCCACGCCGCGTGCAGCAGGTTCTCGCGTTCTCCCAGCATCTCCCATAACTCGTGGGCCAGGTAAGGGGCGAACGGCGCCATCAGCAGCACCAGATCGCGCTGCACCTCGGCCAGAAGCGCGTCCGGAACGCCGTCACCCTTCTGCTCTTCTGTCGCATAGAGCTGGTTGACCAGCTCCATGATCGCCGCGATCGAAGTGTTGAAATGCCAGCGGCCCTGGAAATCCGTGCTCACCCGCTTGATGGTCTGGTGCAACTTGCGTTGCAGGGCGCGGGCCTGCGGCGAGAGCTGAGACGCAGCCAGCTGCGGCTCCACTGATGAGCGGCGGATATCCGCTCCTACCGGCCGCGCCACGGCCGCATGCCGGCTCACAAAGCGGTACACGCGTCCCAGAAAGCGGTAAATCCCCTCCACCCCCGCGTCCTGCCAATCCAGATCACGATCTGGGGGAGCGGCGAACAGGCTGTACATGCGGGCGCTGTCGGCGCCATAGCGGGCTACCATCTCGTCCGGGGTAACCGCGTTGCCCAAGCTCTTGGACATCTTGGCGCCATCCTTGATCACCATTCCCTGGGTGAAGAGGCGCACCACCGGCTCGGAATTCTTGATCATGCCCAAGTCGCGCATGAACTTGGTCCAGAAGCGCGAATAGATGAGGTGCAGAATGGCGTGCTCCACTCCGCCAATGTACTGGTCAATAGGAAACCAATAATTGGCTTCGCGGCTGCTGAAAGGTTCACGGTCATTGCGGGCGTCGGTGTAGCGGTAGAAATACCAGGACGAATCCACGAAAGTGTCCATGGTATCGGTCTCACGCCGTGCCCGGCCGCCGCACTTGACGCACTTGGCATGCACAAACTCAGAGACGCGGCCCAGCGGCGAGCCGCCCGCCAGCGTGATCTCCACGTTTTCCGGCAACAGTACCGGCAAGTCTTTTTCCGGCACGGGAACAATCCCGCACTTCTCGCAGTACAACATGGGGATGGGCGTTCCCCAGTAGCGCTGCCGCGAAATGCCCCAGTCCTTCAGACGATAGGTGACGGTAGCCTTGCCAAAACCGTGTTCTTCGGCATAGCGCGCCATCTTTTGGATCGCTTCCGCGCAGGAGAGCCCGTTGAAGGGCCCGGAATTGATGAGTAGGCTGTCGGTAGCGGTGAAAGGCAATACCGGCTCTTCCTCTTCGCCGGCCGCCGGCGGCTCCTGCTCGCGCCGCGGCAAGATGACCACGCGAATTTCCAGCCCATACTTTTTGGCGAACTCGTAATCGCGGTCATCGTGCGCGGGCACGGACATGATCGCTCCCGTGCCATAGTCCATCAGGATGTAGTTGGCCACCCAGATGGGCAGGCGCTCGCCGTTGAAGGGATTGATCGCCAACCGCCCGGTGTCTATGCCGTGCTTCTCGATCGCGCCCACGTCGCCCACTTCCCTGGCTTTGCGCTGCTCGCCAAGCAGCTCCTCAACCTTGGCGCCCAGGCCGCGGTCTTGCGCCACAAAGTCGGCGACCAGCGGGTGCTCCGGCGCCAACTGGATAGAAGTGGCGCCGTAGATGGTGTCAATGCGGGTAGTAAACACGGTGATCTTGCTGCCCGCCGGCCCCGCCTGACCTTCGAGCTCGAAATCCACCAGCGCGCCTTCGCTGCGCCCGATCCAGTTGCGCTGCATGGTGCGCACTTTCTCCGGCCAGTGCTCGAGCTGCTCCAAATCGCGCAAGAGCTCTTCCGCGTAGCTGGTAATGCGCAGGAACCACTGCTCCAGCTCGCGCTGCTCCACCGGCGTGTCTTCGTGACGCCAGCAGCAGCCCTTTACCACCTGCTCGTTGGCCAGCACGGTGGCGCACTTGGGGCACCAGTTGACCAGCGCGCGCTTGCGGTAAGCCAGGCCGCGCTCCAGCATTTTGAGGAAAAACCACTGGTTCCAGCGGTAATATTCGGGCTCGCAGGTGGAGACTTCGCGGTCCCAGTCGTAGCTGAATGCGAAGCGGCGATGCGTCTTCTTCATCGCGGTGATGTTTTGCTGGGTCCACTCGCGAGGATGGCGCTTGTTGGCAATGGCGGCGTTTTCGGCGGGGAGCCCGAAGGCGTCCCACCCCATCGGATGGAGCACGTTGAAGCCGCGCATCCACTTGTAGCGGGCGAGCG
>DATGIY010000224.1:0-3550 GCA_035295475.1 Terriglobales bacterium | reverse complement strand
GAGGCACCGGTCCACTTTGTCAGGGGGATCAGCGTGATCCGGCTGGCGCCACGGGTGAGTTCTCCCGGAAACAAAACCGGGAATTCCTCCCAATCCACGGCCAAAATATCGTTGGCTCCCACCGCTGCCTCGGGCACAAGGGCGCTGCTGCGAATGCCTGTTGTCAGGATCTTACCGCCTGCCTCGACGTACTGGCGCAATGCCTGGCGCTCGTCTTTGCTGGGGGTCAGCAGCGGGTCGGCAAGCACCAGCAGGCTATTTTGTGCCGAAAGTTGCTGTGGCGGATCCAGCCACCGCTCGGTTCTATACCCCAGGCCTTGCAGGGTGAGGAACACCGCTTTGGCGCCATCGGAAGCCGCCGAATAACTCGAAGGATAGACGGCGCTTCGTGGCCCGGCCGTTCCCATGACGGCTGCGATCAACGCCAGCACCGATATGATGGCGGCAGCGGCGATCAGTAGCTTGCGGTCGCCGCTATCGAGGGCGAGTTGCATTCCAGGTTCTCCAATTCCTGCAGGGCGGATTGCACCTCCGCCGGAGTTACCGTCCGATATCCGTACCACACGGCTTCCAAACGGCGAGTCAAACTGGCCATCGCGGCACGATGTTGCGAACCGGGTGGAAGCAGGCGCAGGTATTCCCGCGGGGTGCGTGCAACGTTCAAGCGCCATACCCCCATCTGCTCCAGGCGGAACACCGCCGCCCAGTAGCAGCAATGAATCGCCTCCCTATAGCGCTGCTCGGCAGCCGCTGCCCGGGCCGCCTCCGCCCACTGTCGCCAGCCCCAGGCGTTCGAGATCGGAGCCTGAAGTCCGAGCTTGGTCATATCGCGTGATGCCCGTCGCAAGTTGCGCCAAAGCATCCATGCCAAAAGCAGAAAGGCCGCGCTGAGCAGGATCCAGGAGAAGATGCTTGCCACCCCCGGCTTGAGGTGCAAACGGTTCATCAATTTCTCCACCCAGCGCAGCAGCCAGCGCCGCACCCGGGCGACCATCAGATCCCACCAGCTCGGCGGCTGGACAAAGCGGAATTCCCTGCGGCTGAGAATGGCGCGCAGCTGCGCTCGCGCTGTTTCGGAAGAGGGAGTCGGCGGCGGGCGGTTCAACGCAAGCGCCTGCTGCAGTTGCCATTGCAGCCTCTGTTGCATGTCGCGCTGCAGGGCCGGCCGTCGCGGCGCCTGCTTCTCCCACTGCGCCAGGGCCATCACCAGCCAGACATTCGAGAGCTTGAAGTGCTGGCCTGTCACATTCAAGTCGAGCTGGAGCGGCACGGAGCGCCGCAAACCGGCAGCGGTTTCCGGATGTGCAGGCAAGTCCGCCACGGCAGCGGACCAGTGTTGCAAGTCCGCTATGTAGGTTGGGAGATCAACGGTAGTCTCTGCCGGAGCGACCGTGGCCAGCATCGCCAGCCCCACGCACACCAGGGCGAAACACATTGTCCGGGAGAAAAGCCGCATGTCTACGCGTTGGGCACGGGAGCCGCCGCTCCAGAGGCGGATTGCGCGCCGGCCGGATCCACGAGCGACATCATCATTTGCAGGTCGAAAGCCTCTTTGCGAACCCGGATGTCGTAATACAGTAGCACTAACCCGATCATGATGAGAGGTGCGGACAGCGCCTGCCCCAGGGCTCCGAACACGGAGTTAAGCGATAGCAGCCAAATGGGCACCTCGCCATGGCGAAGGGACAGCAGCAAAGCAATGTAGAAGGGTCCCTGGAAGATCATCAGGCTCACATAGGCAATGATCGAGGTCAGCAGCAATATGAGAAAGCAGCGCAGATAATTGCTGCGCATGAGTTGCACGCTGCGGCGGATGGCCTGGCCGGCGCGCACGTCCTCCAGAACCATGCTGGGAATGCTGATGCTGTAGCGGATCATCAGCCAGATGCTCAGCACGAAGGCTGCAGGCAGCAGCACGATCATGGTGAGAGCGACGGTAATACCGCCCGCCGCCCCGCGCCCCATTGCCAGCGGAATCATAACCGCAAAGGCAATCATGACCAGCACAATGACTCCGAAAACGCGTACCGCTACCAGGAACATAAGCCATAGCAAGCGACCGATACGCGTCCGGATACGGCGGTAGGAGGCGGCGATGGTGGCGGTGCGCGCCAGGTAGACATCGCCGACGGCAAAAGTAGTCGCCCCTAGCGCCACCGCATACACAATCCAGTAAGCCAGGCCGACGATGACGAATCCTCCGACTGCCGCTCCCGCCGCTCCCGCTCCGATCGCGGTGGTGCCCGGTTTGGGCAAGAAAATTGGCGCGCGGAATGCTGCCAGCAGGATCCCCGAAATCATGGCCAGTATGGAGGGCAGCAGCATGATTCCAAAAAACAGCAGAAAATTCTTGCGATAGATGCTGAACATGCGATCCAGCAGCTCGCCGAGGTTCAGCGGTTGCAGTACAACGCCGGGCATAACGCCTCCGGGCGACAGGTTCCGATTGGGCGGATACTACCATAGGGGTGGCTGGAGACGTGTACTGATAAGCTACCTGTTCCAGAACATGGTTATTGGCATGGCTCGAGGTCCTGAGCCCTTGCGTCCCCGGTAGGAGTCAGCCGGGATGCCGCCACCATCGCCTGCCCCAGGCTGAGGCCGCCATCTCCGGCCGGCACTTCGGAATGCGTGAACACCTGGAATCCGGAACTGCGCAGTTCAATTGATAGATGTTCCAACAAGAACCGATTGTTAAATGTTCCTCCACTCAGGCACACTCGATTTAAGCTGGTACGCTGGCGCAGCAATTCGACCGCATCCTTCAGGCAACGCACGAGCCCGCGATGAAAACGACCGCTGATGGTCGCGGCCGGCACAGCTCGCTCCAGGTCGGAAACAAGTTCGCGGAACAAAGGAGCGGTGCGGAGAATCAACTTGCCATTTTCCTGCACAATCCCCACTTCATAGCCGGGCTCGTGGTTAGCGTGATCCATGACCATCTCCAACTCGATGGCCGCCTGTGCTTCATAGTTCACTTGCTGGCGAATCCCGGCCAGCGCCGCCACCGCATCAAACAACCGACCGCAGCTGGAGGTAAGCGGCGAGTTTATGTTGCGCTCCATAGCCCGCAACATGACCCGAACCTTCTCCTTATCGAGCCCCTGCACAAAGGGAATATCCAAGTTCAAGAACTCCGCTCCGAAATGGTGGTGTAGATAACTGACCGCCATGCGCCAGGGCTCGCGTATGGCTGCTTCAGCTCCGGGTAGGGGGACATACTCGAGGTGTGCGGCGCGCCCAAACCTCTGGTAACTCGCGATCAACAGCTCGCCTCCCCAAACGCAGCCGTCCGTCCCGTAGCCGGTGCCGTCGAGGGCTATCCCTATGACATCTCCCTCGAGATGGTTTTCCGCCATGCAGCTGGCAATGTGCGCGTGGTGGTGCTGCACCCCAATAAGCGGCAGACCTTTTTGGCTTAGCGCCCATTGCGTGGAGAAATAATCCGGATGCAGGTCGTAGGCTATCGCTTCCGGGCGGATCTCCAATACGCGCTGCAGGTGGCCCACAGCCTCAGGAAGGAAGAAATGCGCTTCCAGGTTTTCCAGGT
>DATGIY010000223.1:0-6158 GCA_035295475.1 Terriglobales bacterium | reverse complement strand
CCGGGGCGGTGGAATCGGCCGCCAGTTCCCGGCTGAGGCGGTGTTCGGCGGATTCGTGCTCTTCGAGCACCTCGCGGGCGCGCGCGATGACCTCGAGCGGCAGGCCGGCGAGCTTGGCCACCTCGATGCCGTAGCTGCGATCGGCGGCGCCGGGCTCCACTTGGCGCAAGAACACTATCCCGCCTCCGGTCTCCTTGACCGAGACGTGATAGTTCTTCACCCCGGAGAGCCGCTCCCCCAGTTCGGTCAACTCGTGGTAGTGGGTGGCAAACAGGGTCTTGGCGCGGGTGCGGGCGTGCAGGTACTCGATGGCCGCCCAGGCGATGGCCAGACCGTCGTAGGTAGCGGTGCCGCGCCCGACCTCATCGAGCAGGATGAGGGAGCGCGGGGTGGCGGTATTGAGGATGGCGGCGGTTTCCGTCATCTCCACCATGAAGGTGGAGCGGCCGCGGGCCAGATTGTCGCTGGCGCCGATGCGGGTAAAGACGCGGTCCACGATTCCCAGGCGCGCCCGGCGGGCGGGCACGAAGCTGCCCATCTGGGCGAGGATCACGATCAGCGCCGCCTGCCGCAGGTAGGTGGATTTGCCGCCCATGTTGGGCCCGGTGAGCAAGAGAATGCTCTGCGTGCTGGAGTTGAGAAACAGGTCATTGGGCACGAAGCGCTCGGCGCCGCCGGACAGAATCTGCTGCTCGATGACCGGATGGCGGCCAGCGACGATTTCGATATCGCCGCTGTCATCTAGCTCCGGCCGGCAGTAGTTGTGCCGGGCGGCGCTGTGGGCGAAGGCGGCGAGCACGTCGATCTCGGCCAGCGCCAGCGCGCTCTGGCGGATGCGCCGGGCTTCGCCGGCGATGGCGGCGCGCAGCTCGGCGAACAGGCGGCGCTCGATCTCCACCATCTTCTCCTGCGCGTCGAGGATTTTGGCCTCGTATTCCTTAAGCTCGGGGGTGGTAAAGCGCTCGGCGTTGACCAGCGTCTGCTTGCGCTCGTAGTCCGGCGGGGCGAGATGCAGGTTGGCCTTGGAGATTTCCAGGTAGTAGCCAAAGACGGAATTGAACTTGACCTTGAGGGAACTAATGCCGGTGCGCTGGCGCTCGCGCTGCTCGAGCTGGGCGAGATACTGTTTGCTGTTGCGGCTCAAGGCGCGCAGTTCATCCAGGGCGGCGTCCACCCCGGAGCAGATCACGCCGCCTTCGGCGAAGGTGAGGGGCGGCTCGGGAATGATGGTTCTGTCGATGCGCTGGCGCAGGTCGGCGAGCTCATCCAGCGCGCGGTGCAGGGCCTGAAGGCGGGCGGCGTCGAAGCGGGCCAGGGCCTGCTTCGCGCCGGGAATGCGGGCCAGGGAAGCCGCCAGGGCGAGCACGTCGCGCGGGTTGGCCGTCTCCAGCGTGACCCGGCTCAGCATCCGTTCCAAATCCAGAATGCCCTCGAGAGCGCGGCGCAGTTCCTCGCGGCCCAAGGTATCTTTGACCTGATTCTCGACCGCATCGAGACGGGCGTTGATTTCGGCGGCATCGAGGGAGGGGCGCAGCATCCAGGAGCGCAGCAGGCGCTTGCCCATGGGGGTAATGGTGGCGTCGAGGGCGCGAAACAGGGTGACGCCCTCGCCGGTGCCGGCGAACAGCGGTTCCAGCAGTTCCAGATTGCGCACCGTGACCGCGTCCAGCACCAGGCAATGGTGGCGCTCGTAGAAGCCGATGCGGTCGACGTGATCGAGCGCCCCGCGCTGGGTGCTGCGCGCATAGTGCAGGATGGCGCCGGCGGCGGTAGCGGCGGCGGGCTTGCCGGCCAGGCCGAAGCCTTCCAGCGAGAGCACGCCAAAATGATTCTCCAGCAGCGGGATGGCGTGGTCGGGAGCGAAAATCCAGTCCTCGAGCGGAGTTTCCGCCCAGGCCTGGCCGTCGCCGGCCATACGAGGCAAGGGCGAGCTGGCGCGCAGCGCGGGGGCGGCCGTTTCAAACAGGGGCAGGGAAGAAGGGAACAGCACCTCCCGGGGATGGAGCTGGGCCAGCTCTTCCCGCACCCGGCCTTCGGCTTCCGGGCCGCGAAATTCGGTGGCGCGGAATTCTCCGGTGGAGAGGTCAAGGGCGGCGAAGCCCACGGCGTCGGCGGCGCGGGCCACCGCGGCCAGGAAATTATTCTCTTCCGCACCCAGCAGGGCATCGGCCGCCGTGCCGGGGGTGACCACGCGCGTGACCTCGCGCCGCACCAGTTTCTTGGCCAGGCGCGGGTCTTCCATCTGGTCGCAGATAGCGACCTTGAAGCCCTTGCGGATCAGGCGGGCAATGTAATTTTCGGCGCTGTGGTAGGGAACGCCGCACATGGGTACGGCGATACCCTTTTCCTTGTTGCGGGAGGTGAGGGTAATCTCGAGCTCGCGGGCGGCGACCTGCGCGTCCTCGAAAAAGAGCTCGTAAAAATCGCCCAGACGGAAAAACAGGAGCGCGCTGGGGTGGGCGTTCTTAATGGCGGCGTACTGCCGCATCAGCGGGGTGGAGGGCTCGCTTGGGTTCATGGGCTTGGGTTCATGGACTTGGGTTCATGGACTTGGGTTCATTGAGAAGAGGCTGGGCGGATTATAGCCTGGGAGGGAAGCGGAGGGAGGGGGAAGTGCACCTTGGGGCGGCACCAAAGTCTGTGGAAAACCGGGCTCTCGCCTTTTAGCCGTTGGCCCTCAGCCAAGCCGGCCGCTTTTGGCGATCGCCAGCCGGCCGACAGCAAAAGGTAAAAGCCAAAAGCTGAGAGGCAACCGCTGCGGCCATTGACTCTGGGCGTCGGCGGGTGTTTTCTTAAAGTGCATGGAACTGCGCAAAGATCCTATAACGCGCTCCTGGGTGATTACCGGCGATGCCCCCGACAGCCCGCGCCGCGAGGAGACCTTTTGCCGCTTCTGCGCCGACGGCCCGGCGCAGCCGCAGGTGGTATCCAGCATGGCCAGCGTGGATGGCGGGCCCTGGTCGGCCCGCGCCGTGGTCCATCCTTCGCCCCTTTACCACATCGAGGGCGAGCCGCAGCGCCGCGGGGACGGCATTTATGACCGCATGCGCTCGGTGGGGGCGCACGAGGTGCTGGTGGAGAACATGCGCCACGACCGCCAGCTGTGGAACGCCAGCGACGCGGAAATCGAGAAGTTTCTCCTGCTGGCGGGACAGAGGATCCACGACCTGAAGCGTGATCAGCGGTTCAAGTACATCAGCATCTTCAAGGACTACGGGGCGGTGGCGGGGCAGGAATTTGAGCATCCCAGCTCGCAGCTGACGGCCACCACCTTCGTGCCCCGGCGCGTGCTCTACGAGCTGCGCGCCGGCCGCGATTATTTTGTGCAGAAGGAACGCTGCGTTTTTTGCGACATTCTGGCGCAGGAGGAGCGCCAGGGGGTGCGCATGGTGGAACTGCGCGGCGAGTACGCCGCCCTTTGCCCCTATGCGCCGCGCGTCCCTTATGAAACCTGGCTGCTCTCCCGCAGCCATGAATCGGCCTTCGAGCGCCTGGCCCTGAGCCGGGCGGGGGTGCTGCTCGACCTGGCGGCCCTGCTGCGCCGCACCCTGATTCGTATCCGCTCGGTGACCGAGGACTTTCACCTGGTGCTGCACACTTCGCCCAACAGCACCCATGGCTCGGAAACGTTGGGCTATTGGAAGACCATCGACGAGGACTACCATTGGCACATCGAGATCCTGCCGGTGGTAGCGGGCAAGGCTCGCTCCTACACCTTCAAGGAGGTGTACTTCAGCCCCTTGAGTTCGGAAACCGCGGCTCAGCGTTTGCGGGAGGCCGCGCCCGGGTACTGAGATTGGCGATGGCAGATTGCAGATGGATGATCGCAGCACCGCCGCCACTCCCGTTCGCCGCACTCAGCCAACCAGGCCTGGAGATGGAAGTTTTTCGATCAGCCTCCGGCGGTTTGCAATCGTCACTCGTCAATTCTTATGGCTGAATGCTGACTGAGTGCTGAGTTCTGAGTTCTTCACTCGTCATTCTCAATTCATGACTCTTCATTTCGGCTTGGCTTCGGCGGGCTTGAACTCAGCGCGCGGCGGGGCGACCCAGAGCACCTTGCCATCTTTTCCGAACAACTGCAACACCGGTTGATCGCCCTGCATGCTCCACTCGCCGTGCACATTGCCGTCACCATCGGTGAGCAGAAAGGCGCGGGCGCGAATGCCTTCCCGGTGGGGCGGAAGGATAAAGCCGCGGTCAAACTGATTTTGGCCGCTGAAGGCGGCGGTCATAAGCACGCCCACCGCCAGGAGCAGAAGCAGCGTGGCCGTACGCCAGCGCCGGCCCTGCTTCTCCAGGCGGGCAAGGCGCTCTTCCAGGCTGGCAATCACCAGACTTTCCATAGGACCTCCCCTTTTTGCGACAATACTTCCTGCCTGTTCGACGGGCGGGGTGGCCGGCGGTTAGCGGCCAAAAGAGAGAGCATGACGCTTCGCCGCATGAAAACCTACACCGGGGAGACGGGCTACGTTTACCAGTACTATTTCGTGGGCAAGCGCGAGGCGCTGGCCGACGCGGCCGAGGCCCCGGCCACGGAGTACATCTTCGATGTCACCCCCGACCGCAAGACGGTGTTTGCGGTCAGCGTGTTCGTGCGCCGCGAGGCGCTGGCGGCCTGGGCCGCCCGCCACGGCCGGCCGCTCACCGAGCCGGAGCAGTACGCCGCCGCCAAGATGCGGCTGTTCCAGGGGTTTGACCGCATAGACGACCTGCGCCAGCAGAGCCGGCGCCTGCCGGTGGACGCGGGCAACGTGGAGGAACTGCTGGCCGGTCTGGGAGTGGAGTGAAGGCTGGCCCGCGGCCTGGCGGGCGACCGCACGGGCGAGGGCGCCCGTGCCCACTGATAACTGCTTTTTGTGACCTTCGTCACATGACCCTGTGACCACGCTCGCTGTCCCCCCGGGAGGCTTGGCTGCAACCTATATAATCGGCAGAATGGTAGTAGCCGCCGGGCGAGGATGTGGGCCGGCGGAGAAGCTTATCCATGCCCCTTTTCTGGCTTAGAGTTGCGGTAGTGCTTTACGGCATCGGGCTGATCTACGCCCTGCTGATTCTGGTGCGGCGCAGCGACCTGCTGGGACGAATCGCGCTGCACGCCGCCGGCCTGGCCATGGTGTTCCATTTTGTCTCCCTGACCGAGGCCTTCGCCGCCGAACGCACCCTGCTGCTGGCTTCCATACACAACTCCGAATCGCTGCTCGCCTTCGTGGTGATGGTGGGCTTCATGCTGGTGTACTGGCGCTACCAGACCACGACGCCGGGAGTTTTCGTTTTTCCCCTGGTCTTCCTCTTGACCTTCGTATCGGCCATGGGACAGCAGCGCATCGTGCTGGCCACGCCGCTGGTGCGCAACGGCTGGATCATCGCCCACATCGTGATGATCTTCACCGGCTATGCCGCGCTGGTGCTGAGCTTTGGCGCCAGCCTGCTGTATCTGGTAGGGGAGCGCGCGCTCAAGGCCAAGCGGGCCGGCGGCGCCCTGGGCAAGCTGCCGCCGCTGGAGACCATCGATCAGATCGGTTACCGCTCGCTGCTGCTGGGCTTCCCCTTCATGACCCTGGGGCTGGTGGCGGGCTCGGTGGTGGCGCAAGCCAAATACGGGGCGGTGTATTTCCGCGATCCCAAGGTACTGCTGTCGGTGCTGATGTGGGCGGTTTACGTGCTCATGCTGTACACCCGCTGGAACTCCGGCTGGCGGGGCCGGCGCGCCGCCTACCTGGCCACCTTTGCCTTTGTGGCGGCGGTGGTGGCGTGGGCGGCTAATTTCATCAGCGGCGTGCACCGCTTCGTTTCGCCATGAACTTCGTGCTTATCGGCGTGAATCACACCACCGCGCCTCTCGACGTGCGCGAGCAGCTGGCTATTTCCGAAGCCCGCCTGCCCGAGGCCATGCGCCGCCTGGCGGAATATCCGGGAGTGGAAGAGGGCATGATTCTCTCCACCTGCAACCGGGTGGAGGTACTGGCCAATTGCGACGCCCAGGTCGATTTGCGCGCTTTCCTGCGCGACTATTTTCCGGTGGAGCCCGGCCGCTACGCGCACTGTCTTTATGAATACCGCGAGCGCGAGGCCATCCGCCATCTGTTTCGCGTGGCCGCCAGCCTCGATTCCATGGTGGTAGGTGAGCCGCAGATCCTGGGCCAGGTGAAGGAAGC
>DATGIY010000222.1:0-2458 GCA_035295475.1 Terriglobales bacterium | reverse complement strand
GCACGAATACCAGGCTCTGGGTGGCGTGGCCGTCATCGCCGACAATACCTGGGCCGCCTTCCAGGGCCGCAAGAAGCTCAACATCGCCTGGGACAATGGGCCGCACGCCGTCCTCAACTCCGACGAATTCAAAAAGGAGATACAGGCCACCGCGCGCAAGCCCGGCAAGGCGGTCCGCAGCGAAGGCGATGTAGATAGCGGCTTCGCCAAGGGCAGCAAGGTTCTGGAGGCGGATTACTATGTTCCGCTTTTAGCACACGCCTCCATGGAGCCGCCGGTCGCGGTCGCCGATTTTCGTGATGGCAAGCTCACCGCCTGGGCCCCCACCCAGGATCCCCAGGCCACCCAGGACGCGGTCAGCAAGGCCCTGGGCATTGCCAAAGAAAACGTGATCTGCCACGTCACCCTGCTGGGCGGCGCTTTTGGCCGCAAATCCATGCCCGACTACATCGTCGAGGCCTCGCTGCTCTCCAAAAAGGTCGGCCGTCCGGTCAAAGTAGTTTGGACCCGCGAGGACGACATCAAGTTTGATTACTACCATGCCGTCGCCGCCATGTACATGAAGGCCGCGGTGGACGACAAGGGCATGCCCACCGCTTGGTTGCAGCGTTCCGTTTTCACCCCCATTCCTTCCACCTTCGACGCCAGCGCCACCTACGGCGGCGACGATGAGCTGGGCATGGGTTTCACCGATATTCCTTTTGAAATTCCCAACCTGCGTGTGGAGAACGGCCCGGCCGTGGCTCACGTGCGCATCGGCTGGCTGCGCTCGGTTGCCAATATCTATCAGGCCTTTGCCGTGCAGTCGTTCGCGGATGAGCTGGCACACAACGCCGGTCGCGATCCGCTTGAGTACCTGCTCGCTTTGCTCGGCCGTCCACGTGTTCTCGATTTGAAAGCCACTAAATATCCCAACTATGGCGCCGATTACCAGAAATTTCCCATTGACACCGCGCGCCTGCGCCGGGTGTTAGAAGTGGTGGCCGAGAAATCAGGCTGGGGCAGGCGCAAGCTGGGGCAGGGAAGAGGCTTGGGCATCGCGGTGCATCGCAGCTTTGTGACTTACGTCGCTTCCGTGGTCGAAGTAGAAGTTACCCCCGGGGGCGAAGTCCACATTCCCCGCGTTGACACGGCGCTCGATGCCGGACTCGTAGTCAATCCCGAAATCACGCGCGCTCAATTCCAAGGCGCGAACGTCTTCGGAACCAGCCTGGCATTGATGGGTGAAATCACCGCTAAGAATGGCGCTATCGAGCAGTCGAACTTCAACGATTACCCCGTGGCCCGGATCAACCAGGCTCCGCGCGAAAACAATATCTATATCGTGGAGAGCACCGCGCCGCCGGCCGGTGTGGGAGAGCCCGGAGTGCCGCCTTTCGCGCCCGCGCTGTGCAACGCCATCTTTGCCGCTACCGGCAAGCGCATCCGCGAGTTGCCGATCTCCAAGGCAAACTTGAAGGCTTAACCACAAAAGGCTCGAAGGATCACGAAGGGTCTCGACAAGTTCTTCCTCTGTGTTCCTTTGTGTCCTCTTGTGGTGAAAAAGAGTGCACGTCCCGATCAACACGTCTTGCGTGTATTGTGTAGGGACAAGCCGCCCCCGGCTTTGAAGTCAACTGTGTGGGGACAGCCGCCCTCGGCTGTCCGGGCGGGCGCAGCCCGCCTGTCTTTAACCTCAGGGCTGCTTTTACTCTCCCGGCGTCATGCTGAGGGCCTTCAGGCCCGAAGCATCTCGCGTGCATTACCGCAAACGTCGCAACTGGCGCAGACGGGCGAATCAAACTTTCCTCTGTGTCTTCTGTGGTGAAAAAGAGTCTACGTCGCGGCTACCGTGAACTCTTTTCCCTTCTCCCCAATCTCGAACACCAGGATCTTTGCTGCCTTGGTGTTGCTCAGATTGTTCAGCGCCCGATGCACATGCATGGTCGGCTCGTAGAAAATGTCGCCGGCGTGATAGGTCTTGATTGGCTCCGGATCCACCTGGTTCCGAATGCTTCCTTCCAGCACGTACGCGAATACCGGCCCGGTATGCCGATGCGGCTTCGAGGTGCCGCCGGGTGGCACAGTCAGCAGGACCATGCGTACCTCTTTCCCTCCTATGTCCGGCACCGCCTCCGCAAACAGCCGCTTGACGCCGATGGAATCTCCGCCCTTGCTGTTTTGCGAATCCATGGCTGTTGCTTCCGCGCGCAACAGCCCGCTCAATGCCGCCGTCGAAAACGCCGCCAGGCCTAATGCCTTGCCCATCTCTCTTCGTGTCATCGTGTCGTGCTCCTCTTACTTCAGTTCTCGAATGTGAGCCAGATCGTCCGCCACGCTGGCGCGTATCCGGTAATCCGCGTTGCGGTAAATCCAGCGAACAACGCCGTTCTTGTCCACCAGAATTAAGGCTGCGTGGTTATACGGACCGCCGTCCGGCGATGGATAGCTGGTAAGAAACTTCGTCCCATATAGATCC
>DATGIY010000221.1:0-3282 GCA_035295475.1 Terriglobales bacterium | reverse complement strand
CTACAATCATCCTCACTCCACTTGCGAGACAACTCATGACCTCTTGGCACGTAATCGGGGCTTTGGCCCTGGGCTTGGCAGTCGGTGTCTTTTCCGGACTGATCGGCGTTGGCGGCGGCATCATCCTCATCCCCGCTCTGGTCTACCTCTTTGGCATGGACCAGCACCTTGCCCAGGGGACCTCCTTGGCTATGTTGCTCCCGCCCACCGGCATTCTGGCGTTCATGGAGTACTACAAGGCGGGCAAGGTGAACTGGCAATTAGGGCTGATCATTGCTGCGGGCGTGGTTTTGGGTGGCTACTTCGGCGGCGCCTGGGCTCAGCATATCTCCGGCCCTAATCTGCGCAGACTCTTCGCCGCCGCCATGATCGCCACCGCCCTCAAGATGATGTTTTAGCAGCAAGAAGTTATGTCATAAATCCGCTTTGAAAGGGCGCGGCCTTAGCCGCGCCGTGCAGAGCGGCATAACCCTGGGCTTTAGCCCCTGAGGGACAGCACCCTAAAGGATTTCCCGTGGATGCACCGTCCCCGACTAGAACACCCTCAGGCGGATGGTCAGGTACTTCTTGGGATTCTTGCGGATAGCCGCGATCAGATCTCGCGTCTCTGTCAGCAACTTGTTGGTGTTGTTGTACATGGTGGGATCCTGCAGAAGCTTGCCCACCGTTCCCTGGCCCGAATTCAGCTGTGTAGCCAGCGCGTTCAGTTTCTCCACCGTGTCGTTCACCTTTGCGGCGAACGCCTGGTCTTGAGTGATCATTCCCAGCGTGCCCTTGCCCGCATTTACGTCGGCCATGAGTTGATCGGCCTTGGCAATGGTCGCGTTCGCGTTGTTGTAAAGCGATGGGTCCTTAAGAAATTTGCCTGCCGTCCCCTGCCCGGAATTGATCTGGTCCAGAATCGCATTCAGCTTGTCCACGGTCGCGTTCGCCCGATTATAGAGATCGTCATTCACGATCAGCTTGCCCAGGCTGCCTTGTCCCTGTGTCACCGCCGTCGCCACCTTCTGGAATTCCGCCAGCGTCGTATTCAGCCGGTTGTAGAGGGACTCGTCGTAGATCAGCTTGCCCACCGAGCCTTGCCCGCTCTGGATAAACGAAACGATGCTGTCCACCCTTTGCAGCAGCGCCTGGATATTCTGCAGCGTGCTTTGGCTGGCCCGCACCATGCCCTGCAGGTCCGGACGCTCATTGATGGGAAGCACCGCGCCATCTTGCACCGGGCCGCCGTGCGCCGCCCGGCTGTCTATGTCCACAAACGTTTCCCCCAGCACTCCCTGTGTGCTCAGTTCTGCCATGGAATCCGTGCGCACTGCGTCCTTGAACTTAGTGCTCACTTTCATCACCACTTGCACTGGTGTCAGCCCGTGGCTGGGAATCACCCGGATGGCCTGCACGTTGCCGATGTCCACACCTTCCAGGCGCACCGGCGCGCCCACCCGCAGTCCGGCCGCATTATCGAAGTAGGTGTAGAGGGTGATCTTGCTGGTGAAGAAGCCCGTTGACCCGGTCATCAGCACGATCAGCACTGCCAGGGCGATGCTGGCGAACACCACCGTCAGCCCCACCCGCAGCTCCGACCATTTCAGTTGCCTTTGGCTAGGCACCTTCTCCCCTGAAAGCTAATTGCTATTCTGATGCGCGAAGCCCCGCACCGGAATTACCTATGTAGTGGCCCCGGTCGCCCCAGCATCCCCGCAACACCCCCGCCCGGGGCTCCCTAACTCCAGTCATGACTCGGATTTACACGCGATGATAACAGACGCCCTGGCTCAAGCTCCACGGGCCAGTGGACGGCGGAAGGTCGCCGTCAGAATCAGTGCCAGCAGGTAAGCCAGCGCCCCGCAGCTCAGGGTGAAGTTCAGCCCCAGGTGAATAGCAATCACGATGGCCAGCACCGACCCCAGCACGCTCGCCGCTGCGTTCATGGCCCAGGCCCATTCGATGGCGCTGCCCTCGGAGCCCGTCCCATCGGCTGGTCCGATGGTGCCGTCTTCCGCCTTCACCTTGTCCCCGGCCAGCCAGCGCAGTCCGGTGGGAAATGGCATACCCATGGCGAAGCCCAGCGGGATCAGGACCACGCCGCTGATCACCAGCTTCAGGGCGAAGGGAAGCCCCACCAGCGAACTCAGCAGGTGTTGCAGCACGCCCACGTATAGCACCAGTGCGGCTACGATCACCACCAGCGGAACTGTTACTCGGCTGGGCTGCGATAGCCACCTGCGCGACACCATGCTTCCCCCGCCGCTGGCCAGCATGAGCAGGAATATCACTACTGTCAGCGCATACGTGGGATTGCCCAGGAACAGCACGAAGCGCTGGATGAACGTAATCTCCACCAGGATGTAGCCCAAGCCCACCGCGATGAAGTAGAGCAGTTGAAGCGCCCGTCCGCCCCCGCCGCCATGCAGCGCCAGCGGCAGCACCAGGAAAAACAGTACCGCTGCGATGGAAATCAGCAGCACCATGCCCAGCACCACCACTCCCAGGTTCACTTTCCAGTCGATGCCCCGCGCCAGGATGCTCCGGTTCAGGATTTGCCGCGTCTTCAGCGTGAAAAAGAAGAAAGGTCCGTTGTCCGTCACCGGCGCCACGTTGAACATGTAATGACGTGCGAAGCCATAAGGATCGTTGCTGGCGATGAGCTGCCCGAAAGCGTTCTCCTGCGGCTGCGATGGCATGTACTGTGCCACCAGCTTGGTTTCCGCCAGGTGCGCCCGCACAGCCGCTTCTTCTTCTGCGGTAAACGGTGTCTTCTTGGCCAGCACCACTACTGGCCGGCCATCCACGTCCAGCGGGCCTTCCGAGACCACAATAAAATTCTTCGCCGGAGTCGCCACTCCCACCTCGTGCAGCGCCTGCATGGCCACCGCCATCACCCGCAGCGCTTCCCGCGGCTCCTTGAATTCCCAGCGCGTGATCGCGATCATTCCATCCGGCTTCAGGTGTTCGAAATATTCCTTGAACGCCTCCACCGTGTACAGGTTGTTCTCGCTCAGCGCGAACGCCCCCGCCGCCGTTGACGCCCACGTATCCACCAGCGTCATCTGGATCACGTCGTAGCGCTGCTTCGAGTTGCGTACCCAGGACCGCCCGTCGGCGATGTGAATATGTACTTGCGGCAGGTCATAAAGGTGATGTGAGTAATCCGCATACCGGCCCCGCATCACGTCGTTCACGATAATAGGATTGATCTCGATGCCGGTGATATTGCTGCTGCCATTGGCCAGCGCCCGCATCACGTCCGGCCCGCCGCCCGGCCCGATGATGGCATAGCTGCCA
>DATGIY010000220.1:0-4325 GCA_035295475.1 Terriglobales bacterium | reverse complement strand
GGACTGCTGTTTTTTCACGTCCGCCACCTGCGTCTCCTCGAGCTCACCTGGGTGCCCATTCTGGTGGATTTGGCGCTGGCCCTGATCCTCGCCCTGCCCATCATCGCCCTGCGCAACTCTCTTGCCGGTCGTCCTTCGCTTTTTGCGCGCGCCGCCTGTCTGTTTGCCTGGCTCATGTTTTTTGACTGGCTGCGTGTTACTTCCCCGGTTTTCGAAGGGGCTTTGCCCGCGGACTGGTCCGCCGACATTTCCGCTCATCCCCTGGCGGAAACCGCGGCTCTCATGTTGATCGCCCTGCTGCTGGCCTTGGCTGTGGCGACGCTCCTGGTCCGTCCTCGCTGCCGTCGCCTGCAGCGCCGCAGCTTGCGCTGGGTAGCAGCCGTATGCGCCTTGTGCGTGATCGGCGTTCCCCTGCTCCAGCGCCTGCACGAATCGCGCCAGATGGCCCATCTCCCCGCCGCCGCTCCCGGTTCGCCCAACGTGCTGGTTATCGTGGTGGACACCTTGCGCGCCGATCATCTTTCCACCTACGGCTACTCTCGCCCCACCAGCCCCAACATCAGCCGCATCGCGGACCAGGGAGTGCTCTTCGAAAATGCGATGTCCTCTTCCTCATGGACTCTCCCCTCCCATGCCTCCATGCTTACCGGGCGATATCCCCACGATCATCGCGCCCGCTTCATTGATTCCACGCTCACCCTTCGCTACCCGACTGTGGGGGAAGTTTTTCAGCGCCTGGGCTACCGCACGGCCGGATTCTCCGCCAGCACTTACTTCTTTTCCCGCCGTACCGGCTTGGGGAGGGGCTTCATCCATTTTGAGGATGACTTTGAATCCCCCGCCAGTGCTTTCCCGCAAACCTACTACGGCGAGCGCCTGGAGAAATTACTCTACCGGCTGCACCTGGCAAACGATCGCATTGGCCGCCGCAACGCCCGCCAGATCAATCAGCACGCCCTGCGCTGGATGGAATCCGGCCACCGCCATCCTTTCTTCGCCTTTCTCAACTACTACGACGTCCACGATCCCTACCTGCCCCCCGAGCCTTATCTGCACCGTTACACCCGCCTGCCCCATCCCGCTGGCCCCATTCCCATGGCTTGGGACTGGTTTGCCTCGCTCACCCCGCGGCAGCGTCAGGGCGAAATGGACGCCTACGACGGTGCTGTCCAGTATGTGGACACGGAGCTGGGCGAATTTTTCCGCCAGTTGCACCAGAGCGGCCTGGATAAGAACACCCTGGTCGTGATCACCTCCGACCACGGGGAAGAATTCAACGAGCACGGGTTCATGGATCACCTCAACGCCCTCTACCGCGAGCTGATCCACGTGCCGCTCATTTTTTGGGAGCCCGGCCGGCTGCCGCAGGGAATACGCATCGCCACGCCGGTTTCCACGGTCAGCCTTCCCGCCACCCTCTTGGATCTCGTTCACAACAACGACGCCGGCCCCATACCCGGCATCTCCCTGGCGAAGCTCTGGACCAATCCCGGGCAAACATCCGAGGTCATGCCGGTGGTCTCCGAACTCGAGCAGTTCAAGTTGACTCCTCTTTTCCCCAATTACTATGGGCGGCTGACCTCTATCACCACGCCCCAATGGCACTACATTTCCGGCGGCAAGGAAGGCGAAGAGCTATTTCCCTGTTGCGGCAACCAGCCTGAACTGAAAAACCTGGCCAACACCGACGAAGGCAAGCGCCTATGCCAGGAATTTCAGAAACAGCTCGAGTTCACCGTGGAAAAGCCTGAAATGGTGAGCCGCTCGCTGCACTCGAGCGCTCCCTGACCAGCGGAGCGAATCAATGCCGTGCCTTACCTCGTGACCCAGCCGCTGCTCCCCCTTCCAAACTGAATTCCGCCCCATAACAAGACACCACCCTAGCCCTTCGTGACCCTCTGCCCCGGCCTTCTGCCCATTCCCGGCTGGAAAATCGTCCTAGGCATCTCGTTGCGGACGGATGCTCCGCCCCATGAGACTCTTGCGCCATTCCTCTCGCGTCCCTGGAAGCCCCTCGCTCGCAGCCGTACCCCGCCCCTTCCTCGTCCTGATTTTCGCCGCCTTTTGCTTGACCTTGTGCCCCAGAGCGGCGGCGCAGCAGACTCCCGATCTCTCGCAAGCCACCCTGGAGGAACTGATGAACATTAAAGTGGTCAGCGCCTCCAAGCACCTGCAGAGTGCGGAAACCGCGCCTTCTCTGGTCACGGTGGTCACCGCCTACCAGATCCAAAAACACGGGTACCGTACCGTGGCCGACATTTTGCGCAGCGTGGGCGGTTTCTATATCACCTACGACCGCCTCTACAGTTCCGTGGGAATGCGCGGCTTCGGTCTGCCCGACGACAGCAACGTCCGCATCCTCGTTCTGCTGGACGGCCACCGCCTCAATGACCCCGTTCGTAACGGCGCTTACATAGGGACCGATTTCCTTCTCGACATCGACCTCATCGACCGTGTGGAAGTCATCCGCGGACCTAGCTCATCCCTTTATGGCACCAATGCATTCCTCGGCGTGGTCAACATCATCAGCAAACACGGAGCGCAATTGAATGGGGTAGAGCTATCCAGCGAGGCGGGCAGCTTCGACAGCTACAAGGCCAGAATCAGCTATGGTAAGCAGTTCTCAGCTTTTGAAGTTCTGCTCTCCGGCTCTTATTACACCAGCCGCGGAGAAAATCTGTTCTTTCCTCAATTCAACAATCCCCTGGACAATTTTGGCGTTGCGGAGCATGCCGACGACGATGGGTTTCGCAGCTTGTTCGGCGAATTTGCCATTCACAAATTGGTGATGCGCGCCGGCTATGTCTACCGCGAGAAGGGTGACCCCACCGCCTCCCATTTGACTGTGTTCAACGATTCTCGTAACCGCAGTTTCAACCTCAATCGCACGCTGGACTTGCAATACCAGAACACCTTCGGCGCCGACTGGGACTTGATGTTGCGCACCTACCACGACTCTTCCCGCTTTGACACTTTCTACATGTGGCGGCAATCGCCCACGGCGGAAACTAACCTCAGCTACGACAACGCGCGCGGCGCCTGGTGGGGCGGGGAGATGAAACTCATTCACACTTTTTTTGGCAACCACCGGATTACGGGCGGGCTGGAATGGCGGGACAACCTCCGCGAAGACCAAGTTAACTACGATATTGCCCCAAATGTGGTGTGCAACAACGACCGCCGCAGTTCCTGGCTGGCCGCCCTCTACGGCCAGGATGAGTTCTCTCTCACTCCCAAGCTCCTGCTCAATCTCGGGCTGCGCTACGACTATTACTCTACGGTGGGCGGCAGCACCAACCCGCGCCTCGCGCTCATCTACCATCCTCAGGAGGGCACCGCTCTCAAATTCCTGTACGGATCCGCCTTTCGGGCTCCGACCGCCTACGAACTCCATTACCGCAGTTGGACTCTGAAGGGCAATCCCGCTTTACATCCGGAAACCATACGCAGTACGGAAGTGGTTTTCGAACGTGCCGTAACCCGCCAATTGCGTCTCTCCGCTTCCGCCTACACCAACTCTCTGCACAATCTGATCGGTGAAGAACTCGATCCTGTAGATGGATTTTTCATTTTCCGCAACCGGCAAAATGTGCTCTCACGTGGGGTACAGATCGAGGCCAATGCCCGCTGGGTCAATGGTCTGGAAGCGACCGCCAGTTACAACCTGCAGCGCACTACCGATACTGCCACCCACCGTTCGCTCATCAACTCCCCCTTGCATTTGCTCAAACTCGGCGCCAGCGTGCCCGTCGTGCGCAACCAGCTTTTCGCCTCTCTGGACTCCTGGTACATGAGCCGGCGCCGCACTCTCTCTGGTTCCTCCGTGGGCGGCTTCCCGGTGGTGAACTTCACCCTTTTCAGCCGCAATTTCGGCAAGCATGCGGACGTTTCCGCCAGTCTCTACAACTTATTTGACAAAAACTATGCCGACCCGGGAGCCGAAGAACACACCCAGGACTGGCTGCAGCAGGACGGCCGCAATTTTCGCGTCAAGCTTACGTTTCGTTTTTAGGACGAGATGCGCAGAATTTCCCTGATCGCCGGCTTGCTCCTCATCGCCACGGCCGCCGCGGCCCAATCCGCGCAGGCGCCCGAATATGAGGTCAAAGCCGCTTTTCTTTACAATTTTGCCAAGTTCGTGGAATGGCCTTCCCAGGTCTTTCCCGCAAGCTCCGCACCTTTGCGCATCTGCATCCTGGGCCACGATCCCTTCGGCTCCTCCTTGGACAACATCATTCAGGGCAAGGCCGTCGCCGGACGTCCCATCACTCATCTGCGCCTGCAAGCCGCCGCCGACGCCCGCTCTTGCCACGTGCTCTTCCTCG
>DATGIY010000219.1:0-4635 GCA_035295475.1 Terriglobales bacterium | reverse complement strand
TGTGGCCAGAGCGTAGAGAGCCGCCAACTCACCGATGCTGTCCAGCAGAAAGACTCGCCCGGCGATCGACCGCGAGGGCTGCCATTCCGAACGCCGCCAGAAGCGAATACCCAGGTCGGTGATCATACCGGCAACATGGTTGAAGCGCTCGGGATGGCGCGGAGCCAGAATCATGACCGCGCGCGGATAACGGGCCAGCACGATCTCAAACGCGCGCAGCAACATGGGTTCCTCGCCTTCCACCGTGCTGCCGGCTACGATCACCGGGCTCGCCTCGGCCAGTTCCAGCGCGGAACGTAGCTGCTGCACGACCGGGGGAGGAGCCGGCGGCGGCGCATCGAACTTCAGATTGCCTGCTACCTGCACTCGCTCAGCCGGCGCGCCGATTGCCAGCAGCCGCTCGCGATCTTGTGCCGTCTGCGCCAGCAGCACATCTACATTCAGGAGCACCCGCTTCAGCCACCTGCGAACACGGTGGTACCCGGGGAAGGAGCGGTCGGAAATACGTGCGTTCACTACCGCCACCCGCGCTCCGCTCGCATGGGCCAGGCGCAGGAAGTTCGGCCAGAACTCCGTTTCCGCGATCACCACCACGGCTGGGCGCAGCGCCTCCATGTAACGCCGCACGGCAAAAGCAAAATCCAGGGGAAAGTAGAAGACGTTTTCCGCGCCAAAACGCTGTCTGGCCAGCATCTGGCCCGTATCTGTGACGGTGGAGACCACGATCCTCGCCCGAGGATGCCGTGCCCGAAGTTGGCTGACCAGCCCCGTAATAGCCAGCACTTCCCCCACGGAGACCGCATGTACCCAGAAGATGGCGGCTTTACGGTGATGGCGCAGCTGCTCCGGCACTTTGCCCAGTCGCGCCATGAAACCGTCGCGGTGTTTGCCCTGGCGCAACATTTGGAGCAGCCACACGGGGGTCCCGAGCAGCAGCCACAACGCCAACCCCAGACTGTAGAGGAAGTACATGGGTCTGGCGTCATTGTAGTGTAGGACCAGCGAGTATCGCGCATCGTCTGGGTTCGCGAGGGTTAGGCGGACTACGAGCCTAATGCCTGCGCTAAATCAGCTATAAGATCATTCACATCTTCAATCCCCACCGAATAGCGGATCAAAGCCTCGGGAATTCCCATAGCAGCGCGGTCCGCCGGGCTGACTTCCACGTGACTGGTTGTGGCCGGTGGTCCAACGATGGTCTCTACCGCTCCCAGATTCGCCGCCCGGTGGGCGTACTTCAGCTTCGGAAGAAATTTCTTTACCTCTTCGTAGCCGCCCCGCAGAACAAAGCTGAGCATGCCGCCAAATCCGCCCGGCATCTGCCTGCGGGCGATCTCGTGCTGGGGATGGGACAACAGGCCTGGGTAGTAGACCCGCTCCACTGCGGCCTGCGATTCCAGGAATTGAGCGACCTTCATGGCGCTGCCATTCTGCCGTTCCACGCGAAGCTCCAACGTCTTCAGGCCGCGCAATAGGAGGTAGGCCGCGAACGGATCCAGCGCCGCGCCCGTGATTTCCCGGTAATGGAAGATCCGACCCACCAAGTCTTTCCGGCCACAAACCACTCCGCCCAATGCATCTGCGTGCCCGCCCAGGTATTTGGAGGCGCTGTGCACAACCAGGTCGGACCCGAGCCGCAAAGGCTGCTGGTTGATCGGCGTGGCAAACGTGTTATCGGTCACCACGATCGCTCCCACTTCGTGTCCTTTGCGCGCCAGGCGCTCGATGTCAATCACCTTGAGCGTGGGATTGGTGGGAGTTTCCAGGTACAGAACCCGGCAGCCCTTGCCCACTTCCGCTTCGATGAGCGCGAAGTCTGTGGTGTCGCACAGGCAGGTCGCAACGTTGATTTGCGGAAGAAACTCACGGAAGAGCTGATTGGTGCCCCCGTAAGTATCCTTGACGCTGACAACTCGATCGCCGGGTCGTAGCAGGCTGAACAACGTGTTGCTGATCGCGGCCATGCCGCTGGCCATGCTGGTAGCGGCCTCGGCTCCCTCCAGAATCCGAACTTTTTCCTCCAGCGCCGCCAGCGTCGGATTCGTGTTTCGGCTGTAGATGTGGCCGGGCTTGCTGCCCAGGGCTACGGCCTGCCATTCTTCAAGGTCGTCATAGCCGAAGGACACGCTTTGCACGATCGGGACTTGCGTGGCCCCCTGCAGCAAGGATTGCTCCTCCCCCGCCCATACCGCCTGCGTGGCGATTCTCGCCTGGCGCACCTCTCGCTCCATTCACGGCCTCCTTGTGGCGCTCCATTAGAGCATGCGCATGCCAGCACTAAGAAGCTATCTCATGAATTCGCTTTCAAAGGCCGAGGCTTCAGCCGCACCGCTGAGAGCGGCAAAAATGCTGGGCTTTAGCGCAGGAGCAACACTTTCTCGGGAAGGCGGTTTGTTTCGGAAGGGCACGGCTTCAGCCGTGCCGCAATGAGGACAGAAAGACGTGGGCTTTAGCCCCCGAGGGAGCAGCGCTTTCTCGCGAAGGCGGTTTCTTTCGGAAGGGCACGGCGTCAGCCGCACCGTTGAGAGCTGCAAAAACGCTGGGATTTAGCGCAGAAGCAACACTTTCTCGGGAAGGTGGTTTGTTTCGGAAGGGCACGGCTTCGGCCGTGCCGTACGGAGGACAGAAAGACGTGGGCTTTAGCCCCCGAGGGAACAGCGCTTTCTCATGAAGGCGGGTTTCGGAAGGGCACGGCTTCAGCCGTGCCGTAGCAGGACAGAAAGAGGTGGGCTTTAGCCCCCGAGGGCGGAATAGCTTCGCAAAGGCGGAGATTGTGCGCTACCGTCCGCAGCAGGATAATCGGAACATGAAAGCCTTGGCTTCCCTTCGAATGCCGTCGGTCGCTGTGGCCGTGGTCCTGCTTGCGGCCTTCGCTTTGGCCTCCAAGGACTACCAGCCTCCCACGATCAAGCCCGCACTGACCTACGCGGCGCATGAAGAGCACGCCAATGAGCATGTGACGATCGCCGTCGAACCCTACGATACGGCCGAGAAGCAGAAGATTTTCCCCGTCGCCTTTCGCGAGCACGGATTGCTTCCCGTGCTTCTGGTGATCAGCAACGACGGCGACCAGCCGGTTTCGCTCACTGACATGCAGGTTCAGCTGATCACCCGCCAGCGCGATAAACTTATGCCCGCGAGTTCCGATGATATTTATCGCCGCCTGGCTCACCCGGAGGCCAACGACCGCACCACCGTGCCTTTACCCATCCCCCGCCGGCGCAAGGTCAAGGGGGCCGTCAACCCTAAGACCATGGATGAGATTCAGAGCGCGCAGTTTGCGGCTAAGGCTGTGGAGCCGCGCACCACACGTTCAGGATTCCTGTTCTTCGACGTAGAAGGCATCCGCAGCCTGGCCGGTTCTCACATCCTGTTCACCAGCTTGCACAATGGCCAGGGCGGCGATCTCATGTTTTTCGAGATTCCGCTGGATAAATACTTCGGAGCGGCGAGCTCAAGCGCGCCCTGACGGGCGCACGTGCGATCTCGTCGCCGCGCTTAGATTCGCTTCGGCGGAGTAGGGCCAGGCTCCCGAACCGGCGCGGGAGGACTAGGTTGCGGCCGGTCAGGAGGTTCTTCCACCGGAGCAGGTGGCTGCTGCCCCGGTGGATGGATAGGGTCAGGATCGTTTGCTGAGAGCCGCCTCACGGAAATCAGGCTGCCCGCCGGCGGGACCGTGAGCGCGAACTGCCACGCGTGCTTTGTGCCCGCTTCTTGCCGGTGGTAGCGCGCGCCGAAGAGGAACGTGAGCTGCCCGTCCGGCTGCTGTTTTTGCGAGCCGCGGTTGACCGTCCCGAGCGCGAGCCTGAAGCGCGCGCGCTGGTCCGACGCTTGGCTGTTGAGCGCGCACCCTCGCTGCGCCTGTTACCTCCGGCCGACCGCCGGCCCGACGCCCTGGTTTCTTTGCCACCGCTGGCCCGTTCCGCCCGACGCGATGTTTTCCGCCCCTGGCTGCGTGCCGCGGCTGTCTCGCGACCGATGATCTTGTTGAAGTTACTCTGCTCGCCTTGCGCCGTCTCATCCTCCACCAGCAGCGCCAGGTTGTTTTCGTCAAACTTCTGCAGCCACTCATCCCACTCGATCGGCTCCAGTGATGTTTCCCCTGAATAACCCGGAAAGTCTAACCGAATCATTCCCACATCCTCTTCGCTGCCGGTGCCGCGTACGCAGGCCGGCTGCGCGTCACGCTCTTCCGCCCACCTGCGAATTTCATCGTGATCGGTAAGCACCCTGGATTTTCTCGCCATTGCATCCCTCCTGGACTCGGCAATGGGATGCTCTCCTCGGCTGAGGAGGTTATCTGTTGGTATTCTGCTCGTGCGCTCGTGCGGAGCACATCTGGCTTGCTGCTTTTGAGGCCGTCACCGGAGGTGGATCAGCGCCGCGAGTACCACGCCAAACGCCGCCACTCCGAAGGTGAGGAATGCGATGTAGTCCCCTATATGCCCGCTGTGGACCAGGCGCAACACCCGCACAGCGCCGCTCACCGGGCGTGTCAGGGCATGCTTGCGGGGCCAGTAGCGTGAGAGAGAAAAAAGGGCCAGCCCCAGAGCTGCGGCCGTTGTGGCAAATGACCACGCCAAACCTTCACCAATCGGGGCGTGCTCTTCGCCCGCCGGCGTCACCGGAATCCAG